>LIAM01000013.1 GCA_001438925.1 Actinobacteria bacterium BACL15 MAG-120619-bin91
CCACGAATCTTTGCCTCACTTGTTTCAGCAAAAAGTGCACGAATCTTGTCAAAAACACCCGTATAGGTTGCAGGGTTTGATCTAGGTGTTCTTCCAATTGGAGATTGATCAACGTGAACAACCTTGTCGAGATGTTCAATACCAGTGACTGTTCTGTGGCGACCTGGAACTAAACGTGCGCCATTGAGTTTGTTGGCCAAAGTTGTATAGATAATGTCATTTACAAGGGTTGATTTTCCAGAGCCTGATACTCCAGTTACAGATACAAAGACTCCTAGTGGTACTTCGACCTCAATATCTTTGAGGTTGTTTTCCTTCGCGCCTTTGACGACCAGCTTCCTCTTAGGATCTATTGCTCTTCGCTTCTTGGGAATCTCAATTGATTTGCGACCTGAGAGATACGCACCAGTGATTGAATCCTTAGTTGCGATCAAATCCTCGTAACTACCCGAGACGACAACCTTGCCACCATGTTCACCAGCACCTGGTCCAATATCGACGATCCAGTCGGCGGTGCGAATAGTCTCTTCATCATGCTCAACAACAATCAAGGTGTTGCCCAGATCGCGTAAACGGGTAAGGGTCTCTATGAGCCGCTTGTTGTCACGCTGATGCAAACCAATTGATGGCTCATCCAGCACATAGAGAACGCCAACTAAACCGCTGCCGATTTGAGTAGCCAAGCGGATTCGTTGTGCTTCTCCACCTGATAAAGATCCAGCTGGGCGTGCAAGAGATAGGTAATCAAGTCCAACATCGAGCAGGAAACCCAGACGTGCGTTGACCTCTTTCATTACACGCTCTGCGATCTGTGCCTCACGTTTGTTGAGTTTGATCTGCTTTAAGAAAACCGCGCAATCTGCGATTGAAAGTTCGCAAATTTCAGAGATGTTCTTGTTGCCGATTGTTACCGCAAGAACTTCAGGCTTGAGGCGGGCACCATTACAACTTTCGCACGCGATCTCACGCATGTACGCCTCGTACTTATCTCGACTGTAATCGCTATCTGTCTCTTCATGTCTGCGATGAATAAAGGGAATGACACCTTCAAATCCTGTTGTGTAGTTTCGCGCACCGTAGCGACCCTTGTACTTCATCTTGATCTCGTACTCGTAGCCGTTCAGGATCGCTTCACGCGCCTTGGCTGAGATCTTTTTCCAGGGAGTATCTAATGAAAATGGGAGATCCTTAGCCAGCGCTTCTAATAAACGTAGGAAGTAATCAGAGGATTGCCCGCCAGACCATGGGGCTATTGCTCCATCATTAATTGAGATTGAATCATCGGGAATGATTAGATCCTCATCAACCTCTTTTTTGGTTCCGATGCCTGAACACTCTGCACATGCGCCAAATGGAGAGTTGAAAGAGAAAGAGCGTGGCTCTAACTCTTCAAAAGACAGTTCGCAATCGTGGCAGGCCAAATGCTCGCTATACGTGCGCTCCTTGTCATCACCCTTTGCATCGACAAAATCTAAAACAACGATTCCAGATGCCAATCTCAAAGCATTTTCAATAGAGTCAGTTAGGCGAGTTTTGCTCTCAGCTTTGGCGGTTAAACGATCAATCACAACTTCGATGGTGTGCTTTTCCTGCTTCTTTAGCTTTGGAGCATCGGATAGTTGTACAACCTCTCCATCGATCCGTGCCCGTGAATATCCTTGTGTAATCAGATCACTGAATAACTCAACAAACTCGCCCTTACGTGCTCTGACTACCGGTGCTAATACTTGAAACTTAGTTGTCGCTGGAAGTTCAAGGATTTGATCAACGATTTGTTGTGGCGATTGACGGGTAACGACCTTGTTGCACTTAGGACAATGTGGGGTTCCTGCACGCGCAAAGAGCAGACGCAGATAGTCGTAGACCTCGGTAATCGTTCCCACCGTCGAACGTGGATTTCGGTTAGTTGATTTTTGATCGATCGAAACAGCTGGTGAGAGACCTTCGATGAAATCCACATCTGGCTTATCCATCTGCCCTAAAAATTGGCGCGCATAGGCAGATAGTGATTCAACATAGCGACGCTGACCTTCTGCAAATATTGTGTCGAAGGCCAGAGAGGATTTTCCAGAGCCTGAAAGCCCTGTAAAGACAACTAGTGAGTCTCGAGGTAGTTCGATAGAGACATTTTTGAGGTTGTGCTCGCGAGCTCCGCGCACAACTAACTTATCAATACTCAAACTCCGGCCTCTTCCATCATTCGCAGCTCTTTCTTCAAGATCTTGATCTCATCACGCAATCGCGCAGCGACCTCAAATTGGAGCTCTGACGCTGCATTTCTCATCTGTTCGGTGAGCGAGCCTATCAATGCGATTAGATCCTTGCGCGGCAAGGAGATAGAGGATTTGTCATAGATTCCTGATGATGTAGCAATCTTCTTAGCTCCTCCCTTCTCGTGAGACAGGAGCTCCTCGGTATCTTCACTTTCGCGTGCAATCAAATCGGTGATATCAGCGATCTTCTTGCGCAGAGGTTGTGGATCGACACCACGTTCTAGGTTGTAGGCAACCTGCTTGGCTCTACGTCGATTGGTCTCATCGATCGCCTTGGCCATTGAATCTGTAACTCTGTCGGCGTACATGTGAACCTCACCCGATACATTTCGGGCTGCACGACCAATAGTTTGGATCAAGGATGTAGATGAGCGCAGGAAGCCCTCTTTATCTGCATCCAGGATCGCCACCAATGAAACTTCTGGTAAATCCAAACCTTCTCGCAGCAGGTTAATACCGATTAAAACATCGTAATCACCGGTTCGAAGTTCTCGAAGTAGTTCAACTCTGCGCAAGGTATCTACCTCTGAGTGAAGGTAGCGAACATTGACACCTTTTTCCTGAAGATAATCGGTGAGATCCTCAGACATCTTCTTGGTTAGAGTTGTTACTAGAACACGTTCATTTCGTTCCGCTCGAATCGTAATCTCGTTGAGGAGATCATCTATCTGTCCCTTAATCGGTTTAATAACTATCTGAGGATCTACCAGACCGGTTGGACGGATCACCTGTTCAACAACATCACCATTAACCTTGGCCAGCTCATACTTTCCAGGTGTTGCGGAGAGATAAATTGTTTGTCCGGTTCGTTCTACAAACTCTGGAAACTTAAGCGGACGGTTATCTAGAGCGCTGGGCAATCGGAATCCATGCTCAACAAGGGTTCGTTTACGTGAAGCATCTCCCTCAAACATAGCGCCTAACTGTGGAACAGTTACATGGCTTTCATCGATGACAACGAGAAAATCTTCGGGGAAGTAATCCAAAAGACAGTGAGGTGCAGAACCTGCTGGTCGATCATCTAAATGACGAGAGTAATTCTCAATTCCACTACAGAAACCAATCTGTTCCATCATCTCAATATCAAAGGTTGTTCGCATGCGAAGTCGTTGTGCTTCCAGTAACTTGCCCTGCTTCTCAAAAAGGTTGAGCTGAACCTGTAGTTCATCTTGGATATCTCCGATGGCGCGCTTCATCGTCTCTGGGCCTGCAGCATAGTGTGTCGCTGGAAAGACAAAGATCTCCTCTTCATCCCGAATGATTTCGCCGGTGAGTGGATGCAGAGTTGAGAGTTTCTCAATTTCATCGCCAAACATCTCAATGCGAATAGCTAACTCTTCATACATTGGAATAATTTCGATGGTGTCTCCACGCACTCTGAAGGTTCCGCGTTCAAAGGCCATGTCATTACGTTTGTACTGCACATCGACAAAGCGACGCAAAAGGGCGTTGCGCTCAATCTCATCACCGACACGTAATCGGACCATTCGGTCTACATACTCCTGTGGCGTTCCCAGTCCATAGATGCAAGAGACCGTTGCTACGACGATCACGTCGCGACGAGTAAGAAGAGAGTTTGTTGCAGAGTGACGAAGACGTTCGACCTCTTCATTGACGCTGGAGTCCTTCTCAATGAAGGTATCTGTCTGTGGCACATAGGCTTCAGGTTGGTAATAGTCGTAATACGAGACAAAGTACTCAACAGCGTTGTTGGGTAGTAACTCACGAAACTCATTGGCAAGTTGGGCGGCCAGGGTTTTGTTGGGTGCTAAAACAAGGGTTGGTCGTTGTAGCTGCTCAATTAACCATGCCGTCGTAGCCGATTTTCCGGTACCTGTTGCACCTAGGAGAACGACATCGCGCTCCCCCGCGTTAATACGTTTTGTAATTTCGGCGATGGCCGCGGGTTGATCACCTGCTGGGACGTAATCACTAATAACCTGAAAGGGCTCAACTCTGCGTTGGAGATCAGATATCGGGCGCATTTGGTAAGCCTACTTATTAATTATCGTGAAGGCTATCCCAAATATTTTCCACTTGGCGCAGGAGTTCATCCTCACTTCCATCATTTTCTATGAGGAAATCTGCGACCTCGATTCGCTGCTCACGAGTTGCTTGCGAGGCGATACGTCCTTCTATTTCAGAGATATGCATTCCGCGCTGACGAAGGCGTGAGATTCGATTCTCTAGAGATGACTCAACCGTCACCACCATATCAAATCGATCTTGAGCACCTGTCTCGACAAGTAGAGGAATTTCATAGATAAGAGTTTCATCAGATTTAAGAGATGCAACCGCTTCTTCAAACTCACGGCGAACAAATGGATGAACAATGTTTTCTAACCTTTTTTTTGCCTCCGAATCCTTAAAGATCAACTCACCCAACGCTCGTCGATCAATCTCTCCATTAGTCAGTATCGAATCCCCAAAAAAACTTACAACCTCATCAAAACCTTGCGAACCTCTTTCAATTGCAGCACGAGCTAGTTGGTCTGCATCTATTACTAATGCACCAAGCTCGGCAAAGTATTGAGCCGCTAAAGACTTTCCGCAGCCAATTCCTCCGGTTAATCCGATAACTCGCATAGAGAAAGAATAGAGGTTAAATGAAAGAAGGCCCCGCAGTTACGCGAGGCCTTCTTTGTGCAAATCTTTTACTCTGCAGGAACTGCTTCCTCTTCAGGAGTAGCAGCAGCGTCAGCGGCCTTAGCCTCTGCCTTCTGCTTCTTGTGTGCCATAAAACGCTCTTGAGCTTGGGCGTACTGCTTCTCCCACTCTTCACGCTGTGTTTCATATCCAGGCTTCCACTCTTGAGAATCTGAATCGAAACCTTCAGGGTAGATGAAGTTTCCTTCTGCATCGTAACGAGCAGACATTCCATACTGAGTTGGATCAAATGCTTCGATCTCGATCTCAGTACCTTCATTAGCCTGCTTCAATGAAAGTGAGATACGGCGACGCTCTAGGTCAATATCGATGATCTTTACAAAGAGCTCATCATCAACCTGAACAACCTGTTCTGGAATCTCAACATGGCGTTCTGCCAGCTCTGAGATGTGAACAAGTCCTTCAATTCCTTCGTGAACACGAATAAATGCACCAAATGGAACTAGCTTTGTCACAACACCTGGAACAACCTGATTGATTGTGTGTGTGCGAGCAAATGCCTGCCATGGATCCTCTTGTGTTGCCTTAAGTGAGAGTGAAACACGCTCGCGCTCGAAATCAACTTCGAGAACCTCAACTGTTACCTCGTCACCAACTTCAACAACCTCACCTGGATGATCGATGTGCTTCCATGAAAGCTCTGAAACGTGAACCAAACCATCTACGCCACCAAGGTCTACGAATGCACCAAAGTTAACGATTGATGAGACAACACCTGTGCGAACCTGGCCCTTTTGTAGCTGGTTCAGGAATGTTGTGCGTGACTCTGATTGAGTCTGCTCGAGGAATGCACGACGTGAGAGAACAACGTTGTTGCGATTCTTGTCGAGTTCGATAATGCGTGCTTCAACCTGCTTACCAATGTATGGAGTCAGATCGCGTACGCGGCGCATCTCAACGAGAGATGCTGGTAGGAATCCACGTAGACCGATGTCCACGATAAGTCCGCCCTTAACAACTTCAATAACAGTTCCGACGACAACTTCGTCGCGCTCCTTCTTGCCTTCGATATCTCCCCAGGCACGCTCGTACTGTGCGCGCTTCTTAGAAAGAATCAGGCGACCCTCTTTGTCCTCTTTTTGGAGAACGAGAGCTTCAATAATCTCACCGACTTTAACGATTGAGTTTGGATCTGCATCGTGGCGAATTGACAACTCGCGAGAAGGAATTACACCTTCGGTCTTGTATCCAATATCGACAAGAACTTCGTCGCGTCCAACTTGAACAACTGCACCTGATACTAGGTCGCCATCATTAAAGTTTCTGATTGTGCCTTCGATTGCTGCTAGAAAATCTTCAGCTGATCCGATGTCATTTACTGCAATTTGTGGTGTAGACAATTGTGCTCCGTAGGGATAGAAAGTAGTAGTTCCCGCTTTCGCGGCTGAAGGGCAAGGGTACGGTTTGTGCGCTCATAAGGGCAAATCCAATGAGTTTTTTGAGCGTAATCGCTAGACTGCACTCCCTTATGAAGAGATATACAGAGTTAATGGCCTTCCCACAAGTCATTAGGCTCGGCACCAGCGCATTCCCAGCACGGTTGGCCTACGGAATGATCGGCCTTGGAATATTTTTTAAGACGGAGCAAGAGACCGGATCGGTAGCTATGGCCGGTTTTGCAATTGGGTTGAACTCATTAGCTGGAGCTGTAACCGCTGGAATTCGTGGATCGGTGATGGATCATTTTGGTCAAAAGTGGCCGATCCGAATTTTGGTACCGATGTACTCATCTCTGATCCTGTTGCTCAACACCATGGAAACCGGTCGTTCGATTTTAATTACCTCATTCATTCTGGGCTAACTGCTCCCCCAATTAACCTATCTGTTCGTCCATTATGGAAGGACATAGTTCCGGAATCCTAATTACGTACCGCCTACGCATTTGATTCATCAATGATGAGTAGCACTTCGGTAATTGGACCAGTCGTAATCACCGCACTCTCACTCTCTTCTCGTCCTGCTCTTGGGCTGGGCACGACAGCGGCGCTGATGTTTATAGGCGGAGTTGCCTTGTCACTTACGCCTGCATCACGTGATTGGATTCCTGAGAAAAAGGAAAAGAATCAGCAGAAGTTGTGGCGAGATCGAGCTATTCGATTACTGATGCTTGAAGGTTGCTTTATTGGCTTTGGATGGGGTGTCTTTGATGTCGCCATACCTGCCTTTGCAACTCAAGAGGGTGTTCAGCACCGTGTTGCGTGGATCTTTGCCACCTTTGGAATCGCCACAGTTGTGGGAGGTTTATTAGGTGGTTTAGTTTCAAAGAGATTAGCTCCGCTATCTGCCCTTCGTCGTGCATATATCCTGTGGTTGATCGCGTGTATTCCCGTTGCCTTTACATATCCTGATTGGAGTATGGCTTTGGCCGGGGCATGTATCGGTTTTCTAGGTGGTGCACTTCAAGTCTTCTACTTTGAAGTTCTGGAAGCTGTTCGTCCCAAGGGATCACAGACCGCATCCCTAGGTTGGATTTGGAGTATAGAAGGATCCTTTATGGCGCTCGGTGCTGCTGTTGGTGGATTAGTTTCAGAGATCTTCTCGCCTCGAATTGGTTTAGCGATGTTGCCGACCATGATCTTTTGTGGATTAATTATTTTGACTATTGGACGTGGACGATTGAGCGCAGCTAATGACATTCCAACTGATGAGGAAGATCTGCAGGCGATAAAAGATATATCTAACGAGGTTAAGTAATTAGTGAGCCGCTTCATGCCAGGTAAGGCCAAGGCCAGCATTTACATCTAGTGGTGCCTTGAGAGGATATGCAGAGCCCATTTCTCTTCTTACTAATTGGCTTACTGCCTCTTTTTCGCCCGCTACAACTTCAAGGATTAACTCATCATGTATCTGTAACAACAAACGGGACTGCAGCCCCTCTTTTTCAATAGCCCTTTGAACATTGAGCATTGCAACTTTGATGATGTCCGCAGCCGATCCTTGAATAGGAGCATTAAGAGCCATGCGCTCTGCCACCTCACGACGTTGACGGTTGTCATGCCTTAAATCTGGCAAGTATCGACGGCGACCCATGATTGTTTCTGTGTAGCCAACCTTACGAGCATCTTCCACAACTGTGCTTAAGTACTCTCGGATTCCACCAAAACGTTGAAAATATGTCTCCATCAACTGTTGGGCTGCCGGAGGTGTTATATCTAGTTGTATCGCAAGTCCATACGATGAGAGTCCGTACGCCAATCCATATGACATCGCCTTCATTTGGCGACGCATTTCAGGATCTACCTCTGTCGCTTTTACACCAAAAACCAATCCTGCGACGGTTGCATGCAGATCCTCACCCGAGGCAAAGGCGGCCAGAAGCTTTTCATCATTTGAAAGATGAGCCATGATGCGCATCTCAATCTGGCTGTAATCAGCGGTTAATAATGCGACAAAACCCTTTCCAACGGTGAAGCAGTTGCGAATCTTTCTACCTTCTTCAGTGCGAACTGGAATATTTTGTAGGTTAGGACCGGTCGACGATAAGCGCCCAGTTGCTGTCACCGTTTGTTGAAAATGGGTATGAATCCGCCCATCCTTACCGATCTCAGCGATTAGGCCTTCAACCGTTGTTCCCAACTTCTTTGTTTCACGGATACGAAGTAGAGATGTTAAGACTGGATGACCGCTCTTTTGATGCAACCAATCAAGGCTTTCGGCATCGGTTGTATATCCTGTTTTGATTTTTTTCGTTTTAGGAAGGTTGAGCTCATCAAATAAAACGACCTGTAACTGCTTGGGTGAGGCAACATTAAACTCATGTCCAACGGCATCATGTGCCGCCTTTGTTTCACGCTTTACCTCGCCCTCAAAAAAAGCGGCCAAGCTTTCTAACTCCTTTTTATTGACCGCAATTCCGATAGCTTCCATACGGGATAAAAGATCAGCTACAGGAAGCTCCATAGTTGTATACAGCTTCCATAACTCTCGCTCCTTTAGTTCGCGAGTCAGAGAATCCTTGAGAGTAAACATCGCGCGTGCAGAGGTTAAGAGCTCTTGCTCAGGTGTTGATTGATTGATCGCAGAACCATCGCCCCATCGCTCCTGAATATCCTTTAACTCTTGAGCGCGTACACCCGGATTAACCAAGTAAGCAGCAAGGGATATGTCAAAGACAACTCCCGTTAAGCCATTTACTCTTGCAAGGCTCTTTGCATCATGAGCAATCTTTGGTTTGGTTGAATCTGTAGCCCACTGCCCCATATCTGCAGAGTGAACAAGGAAAACATCTTCTGGGGTAAGAGCAACTGCGTATCGATGTAACTTCTCATCAATTAATTGATATGCAAGGGCAAAATCACCTGAGTGCTTAGAGATCTTTGCCGATGCTTCTTGCGGAGTTAAAACACCTTCGGCCATTTCCGCTGAAAATAGCTCAAGTGCGGGCTCAGATTGCTTCGAGGTAGATTGAAGCAGGATTGGCTTCATGCGATCTTTCAATGTTTTAAACTCTAACTTTTCAAAGAGCGGATTGGTGTTGTTCTCATCAACACCGCTCCATTTCAAAGCATCGATGCTTAGCTCTAACGGAACATTGGCGACTAGTTGAGTTAGCTCACGATTTCGGATGACATCGTTAATCGAATCACGTAAAGATTGACCAACCTTTCCGCCCAACTTATCTATATTGGCGATTAATTCATGCAAGGAGCCATACTCCACAACCCACCTAGCGGCGGTCTTCTCACCTACACCTGGGACTGATGGAAGGTTGTCACTTGGATCTCCACGCAACGCGGCAAAGTCTGGATACTGTTCTGGAGACATTCCATACTTTTCTTGAACAGCTTCAGGTGTCATTCGAGAAAGATCGCTCACACCTCGCTTGGGGTAAAGAACGGTTGTCTTCGCATTTACTAATTGGAAGGAGTCACGATCGCCTGTACAGATAAGAACTTCAGCCCCTTCCCGCTCTGCCTGCTTTGCAATAGTTGCAATGATGTCATCGGCTTCAAACCCTTCAACCTCAAAGGTTGTAATACCAAAAGCGGCCACCAACTCGTGTAGATAGGACATCTGTGAGCGAAACTCATCGGGTGTCTTTGCACGATTGGCTTTGTAATCTGGGAATATCTCAGATCTAAAGGTTTTTCTCGAAACATCAAATGCCACGGCTACATGGGTAGGTTTTTCGCTGCTGAGCAGGGACAACAGCATGGTTGCAAAGCCATAAATAGCGTTGGTGTGCTGACCTTGAGCGGTAGTGAAGTTATCCGCTGGTAGTGCAAAAAATGCCCGATACGCCATCGAGTGCCCATCGATAAGTAATAGGCGTTTGGTCATGGATGCATCGTAGAGTGCAAGTTAGACTCTGCGCATGACTGAACCGGATTATCTCTCAATAATTAAGCAACGTGGCAGTGGTGCCCTAGATAAGAAGATGGGTATTGAAATCACTGAGGCCACCTTGACGCGACTAGTTGCAACTATGCCAGTTGAGGGAAACACCCAACCAATGGGCATCTTGCACGGTGGCGCAAATGTTGTTTTAGCGGAATCTCTTGGCTCTATTGGAACTCAGCTTAATGCTGGTCCAGATCGCAAAATCGTCGGGATTGATATCAATGCAACGCACCACAAAGCCACTGCTACTGGAATAGTTACAGGTGTTGCAACTGCGGTATCAATTGGAAAAACTCTGTGCTGTTGGGACATTGTCATTACAAATGAAAACGGACAGCGCACCTGCACCGCCCGTATCACCTGCATGATTTTAGCTGAAAGAGGTTAGTGAGCACCTGTTCCAAGGTATGCCTCGCGGACCGCTGGATCATTGAGAAGTTCAGCTGCCTTTGCTTCCTTCACAATATTGCCAGTCTCTAAAATATAAGCACGATCAGATCGTTGTAAGGCTTGCTGCGCATTTTGCTCAACCAGTAAAATCGTTACACCTGACTTATTGATCTCTGTGATGATGTTGAAGATATTTTTGATCATCAGCGGTGCTAGACCCATTGAAGGCTCATCAAGGAGCAAGACCTTAGGCTTTGCCATCAATGCTCGACCGATAGAGAGCATTTGCTGCTCACCACCGGACAGCGTTCCGGCAGCTTGCGCTGTTCTCTCCTTTAACCTAGGGAAGAGTTCATAAATTCTAATCAGATCCTCTTCGATCTCATCCTTTTTCATCTTCAGGTGGTACTTGCCCAGCTCCAAATTTTCTAAAACTGTCATACCAGGAAAGATGCCTCGCCCTTCGGGTGCTTGGGAGATCCCTAATGAAACTCTGTGATGGGCCTTGTGCTTGAGAACATTTTCCCCGCCATACTCAATACTTCCGGATGTAGGATTTAAGAGACCCGAAATGGTTTTCAGGAGGGTAGTTTTTCCAGCACCATTGGCACCAATAAGGGAGACGATCTCACCTTCATTCACAACGACAGAGATGCCCTTGATTGCTTCAATCTTTCCGTAGGAAACTCGTAGATCCTTAACCTCAAGACGCATCTTCTTGAACTCCTAAATATGCTTCGATTACACGTGGATCTTCTTGTACCTCTGATGGTGTTCCTTCAGCGATTTTCTCACCAAAATCTAAAACCACAATTCGATCTGAAACCTGCATCACCAAAGACATATCATGCTCAATTAAGAGCACGGTATAACCGGCATCGCGGATCTTTCTAATCGTATTAGCAAGCTCTACCTTCTCGGCAGGGTTGAATCCCGCTGCAGGTTCATCAAGAAGTAATAGCTTTGGGTTAGTTCCTAAAGCGCGGGCAATCTCGAGTCTGCGTTGAACACCATAGGGCAGATTCTTTGCCAAGCGATCTGAGTACTCGCCAATTCCAATAAAGTCGAGTAGCTCTTGAGCGCGAGTAGTATCTCGCTTCTCTTCCCGTCGTGAGATAGGCATTCCAAATAGCCCAGAGAGTAATCCAGATTTCTTGTGGGTATCTGTAGCTGTGACAACATTTTCAAGTGATGTCATATCTCCCCACAGGCGGATATTTTGAAAGGTACGCGCAATTCCTCCGCGAGTGATTCTGTATCTCTTTACTCCAGCAAGAGATTTGCCCTGGAATTCAATGACACCTGAGCTAATCTGGTACACACCTGTTACAACATTGAAGACCGTAGTTTTACCGGCACCGTTAGGCCCAATCAAACCAAGAATCTCCTGCTTGTTGATATCAAAACTCACATCGTTAAGCGCTTTAACGCCACCAAATTGAATTGTCACATTTTTCAGTGACATTACTGGAGTGCTCATGCCGCCTCCTTTGCTTTGATAGCTTTCTCTCGCTTTTTGCGTGGCAACAAGCCATCAGGGCGCAGATTCATCATGAGAACCAGAACTAATCCAAATACCAAAAGACGCGCCTCTGATAAGAAGCGAATGCGGTCTGGCAGATAACCAAGGACAACGGCTCCAAGGATCACTCCCCAGATATTTCCCATTCCACCAAATACCACACACGCCAGAATCAAAATAGAGATTTGCAAGGTAAAGTTATCAGGGGCGATAAAGAGTGTTTTTGATGCATAAATTACACCCGCTGCTCCACCCACTGAAGCACCTAGAACAAACGCCCAAATTTTGTATCTAAATGTTGGGACACCAAGAAGCTCTGCAACATCTTCATCCTGGCGAATAGATTCCCATGCACGACCTGCTCGACGCGCAGAGAGCCTGCGGACCATCCAAATTGCCAGAAGAATCATGATCAAAAGTGTCCAGTAGTAAACCCTGTGGCTATCAAAGGAGAACTCAATGCCAAACACTGGCGGTGGAGTCGGAATTCCAATAATTCCTTCAGAGCGACCAAGGGCTCCTAGGTTGAGCGCTACGATTCGAACAATTTCGCCGAAACCAAGTGTGATGATAGCTAGATAGTCACCACGTAGCTTGAGGGCTGGAACACCCAAAACTAAACCTGCAAACATAGACATCGCTATGCCGATAGGCAAAATCTCCCAAGTGTTTAAACCGGTTTTGGTTCCCAGCAAGCCCATTGTGTAAGCACCGATGGCGAAGAAGGCCACATATCCAAGATCCAGCAAACCGCTTTTACCAATAACAATGTTGAGACCAATGGCCATCAACACAAACATGGCGATCGGATAAACGAGAACCGACTCGTAACTTGCTATAGGTGTGTTGAGAATGGTTCCGCCCATGAAGGGTAGAGATGCCACAACTGCGAACGCAAGTGTTGCGATCGCGATTCTGCCAGTTCTACCAGAGTTTTCCCAAACCTCTGCACCCTTATCACGAATATTTATCATCATACCCTCGTCTGTGTAATAGATTCGCCGAAGAGACCATTAGGTCTTGTGTATAGAACCATAACTAGAAGAATAAAGACCGTTACAGCCTTCCATTGAGTACCAAGGAAGAATGAGGCGTATGTCTCGAGAAGTCCAAGTGCAAGGCCCCCAAAGAAAGCGCCTTTTATATTTCCAATTCCACCTAGAATCGCAGCGGTAAAGGCGGCGATACCTAATTCAAATCCGATACTGGACGCTGTATTTTCATACTTCAATACGTAGAAGAATCCCGCCGCACCAGTCATAACACCACCGATAAGGAAGGTTGCTGAAACGATCTTGTCAATATCGATTCCCATGAGTTTGGCTGCGCTGGGATTCATGGATACAGCTCGGATTGCTTTGCCAAGTCTTGTTCGATTAATGAAGTTCCATAAAGCAAAAAAGAGTAGTAGGGCTGCGATCACGATGATCGTATTATCAAGGCGGATGTCAGCATCAAAGAACTTACCGATGAAGCTTTTCTCCATCGCACGCGGGCTAGCTACTGGGCGTGAGTCGGTCATAATACGAACCGACTCTGCCAAAACCATTGAGACACCGATCGCTGAGATAAGTGGAGCAAGAACTCCAGAGTTGCGTCGACGTAATCTGCGATAAGCAACCAGCTCGACAACCATTGAAAGTAATCCAGAAACAATCATTGTAATAAGTAGAGCAGTTCCAAGAATTAGCCAGAGGCGGAAACCAGTTGCATACTCTGAACTTTGCGTAAATTTGTAAAGATCTCGAACGACGATCACAGTTGCAAAGGTTCCAATCATAAAAATCTCAGAGTTAGCAAAGTTGATCATTCGCAAGACACCATAAACCAGGGTGTATCCGAGGGCTATCAGAATGTAGATGAACCCGAGGCTCAAGCCACCAAAGGTTAAGGACCAGAACTGGTCAAAGAAATTGCCTATCAAGCGATTGGTTTCCTAACTTTCTATGTGGGATACAAACTTCATAAATTAAACCCGGCAGGCCGCCCCTGAGGTTTGGCCTGCCGGATTCAATTTCTTACGAATTGATCTTTACTTGATAGGTCCTGTGAACTTGATAACGCCACTACGGACTTCAAATCCGTTCATTGCGCCACCGGCTACATCGCCATTGACATCGAACTTGATGGTTGCGCCAGCAAGTGACTTACCCTTGTAAGCCTTTACACACTTCAGCATTGCTGCACGGGTAGAAACACCCTTTGCAACACAGTCTAGTAGTACATTTGCTGCATCGATGGACTCAGCTGCATAAACTCCTGAAGCCTTACCCATCTTCTTCTTGAAATCAGCTTCCAACTTGGCTGAAATTTCAGCTAGAGGAACAGTTCCTGCTGTTAGTCGAACTCCCTCAAGAACCGCTGCTGGAGCAAGTGTTGGGAGGGTTGGACTTAGAACTCCATCGCCACCGGCGAGGATTCCTGTGTAGCCACTGTCGCGAAGCTGCTTAAAGAATGGAGCAGCTTGTGGGAAGTAACCTGTGTAGATAACAACATTTGCGCCAGCTGTCTTGACCTTGGCAATTGTTGCAGACCAGTCAGTTGTCTTATCTGAAACGCTATCGAAACCAACTGATTGTCCAGCTGGAATTCCTGGCTTCATGTAGTCAACAAGACCGACACCGTATGCAGATTGATCATCAACAATAAATGCCTTAGGTCCTGAAACACCCTTTGTCGCTAACTTAAATAGTGATGGGCCTTGTACCTTGTCGGTAACAACTACGCGGTGGAATACTGGGAAACCGATCGCGCCATCTGCTGGATCTGTGATTGATACACGAGTTGCAGATGGTGAAACCATTGGAAGGTTACGTTGCTTGTAATAAGGAAGTGAGGCAATAGTTGCGCCTGAGTAAGCCGCACCGATAAGACCAATGATCTTTGCATTTGATGCGATTCCTGGAGCAACCTTCGCTGCCTGATCAGGAGCTCCTTGGTCATCTGCCTTTACAAGTGAAACCTTATACTTATTCTTGTACTTCTTGTTGAATAATTTAATTGCATACTCAACGCCAGCAACCTCATCCTGACCAACCTGTGCTTCTTCACCTGTTAGCGGGCCCTGGAATGCCAGAGTAATTTTCTTTGGAGCAGCCTGCGCTGTCGATGCAGTAGTTACGCCAAAAATAAGCGAAGCCACAGAAGCAAAGACCAGCGAGGTGGTTAACTTCTTATTCATAAGTGGTGCCTTTCCTGTTCTTGTGTCCCGGGACAGGGAGGCTGAAAGAGTAATGGCATAGGTGATGCTAAGACAAGGTCAATTTACGCGTGCATTATCTCGGTTTCGTTATAAATGGGATTGCGG
>LIAM01000014.1 GCA_001438925.1 Actinobacteria bacterium BACL15 MAG-120619-bin91
GGAGTTGGATTCACACTTGGAGTTGCTGTCAGTAACTGAACACGAAATCCGACGCCCGGAGCTGAAGAAAACTTTGGCGCTCCTACTGCACCTGCTAGATAACGCCAGGGCTTAGGAAGTGGATCTTTATCTTTCAATTTCAGAAACTTAGAAAATAGCCCTTTGTTACCCATTACTTTTGAGCAGGAAATTCCAAATGTATTAACTTGATATGTGCCTTTGGGGAATTTAACTCCAACTATGACTTCATTTTTCGTTACTTTGAAATTGCCACAACTTGGAGTTTTTGGACCCGCATGATTAGTTCCATAGCTCGATATCGGAATCAAGGTAAGAGCAAGGGCAATTAACAGTCCGTTGGCAATGCTCCCCTTGAATCGCACTCTAAAATGGTAATGGGCAGATCAAGCCTTTAGGGGGGTCTTAAGCAGGCATTTCTGCTCGTTGATCTGACCCGTGAGCCTAGGTGGTGGCGGTGACCATTTCGACCCAAATCTATGTGTGTCTATTGCAGGAGCTACCCTTACGGCGGTTGAATTCACAGTACTTTAACAGGTAACGCATCGAGATAAATCCACTCGCAATTTCATAGAACACATATGGTGTGACTATGACACCAGAATTTAGACCGGTTTTCTCAGGTGGAACTGGGCGATCAGGAACAACGCTAGTTGGGAAGATACTTTCCAGGCATGAATTAGTTCTCGCAGGAAACCCTTATGAAATAAAATTTTTAACAGGAAAAGGTGGACTACTAGATTTGGTTGATGGTGTTCCAATACCTCAGACTCCAGATATTTTGAAAAAAGTTCATCCCATTAGTAGTGGAAGACGATTTCTTAACCTTGCACAATCAAAGAGAAATATTGAGGAATTAGAGAGACGGATTAATGAAGATTGGTGGGAAAGACCCGGTAAACGAGGTGGAATAGCCGGATTACAGCAGGGATTCTCACTTCCGACTCTAAATGCTGAAATTGAGCGATTAAAGTCAGAGTATAGAAAACATCCTTTATGCAGCACACGGAATTTCTTTTTTAAAGTGGTTAAGAGTCACAAGCACTTCGATAACTCAAAGGTATTTGTTGACACTACACCGACAAATATTGAAAGGGCTTCCCAAATAAGTGAGCTTTTTGAAGGCGCGCTATTTATTCATATGCAAAGAAGTGGAAAGGATACGATCAGCTCCGTTTTGAGGGAGCCGTGGGGACCTAAAAAACCATTGGTAGCTATTGATTGGTGGAAGAAAAAATTGCAATTAGCGAATAGGGCTACCCGGCTTTTGGGTCCTGACCAATGTTTGAATATCAAACTTGAAAACCTGGTTGCTGAGAAAAGAACTGAAACTTATGAGGAGATACTCAATTTTCTCAAGATTAGCGATCAAGAGCAAATGAGTAACTACTTCGCTGAAGAGGTCGATGGGGATAGAGCACATATCGGCAGATGGAAAGGCGATGAACGTTTAGATAAAGAATTTCATAGTAAATTCGATAGAGCGGTTTCAGAACTTCTAGATGAAGGTATTTCAGCCTATTAAAGATCTAGGCCAAGCTCTAAATCGGCGGAGCTGAGGATTAACTTCCTCACCACTAAATGATGCAAGTAATTCCGTCAAAATTGAAAGTGAATTCGGTTCCTTGGAAGAAGAGTTCTTCCTCAGAATTAGCTCTTATTTAGTAATCACACTCGTCCCGCATAAGGCATCATTCCTGGCACGCTGTAAATATCTGAATATCTCAACCCACTCTTTGTTGAGCGAGCCTCCCACATCATTCCGTTACCGGCATAAATCGTGATGTGATGAATTGTGCTGATAGTTCCCTTGTAAGAGTAGAAAATAAGATCGCCAGGCTCCATTTCTGCCAGTGGAATCTGCTTAGTGTATGTGTAATAAAGCCCAGAGTTAAGTCGATCCCAAATCGGCCAACCCAGTCCGGCTGATCGATATGCGGCGTAGACTAAACCTGAGCAATCAAAGGAGTTCGGACCCTCATCTCCCCAGACATAAGGTTTCTTTGCCAATACTTGCTTCTTCGCAAATTCAACCGCCTGCAATCGTTGTGCCTGCGTGGTCCGAGAAGTTTTGGCTCCTGTAGGACCCCCGGTCTTCCAGACTCTTGATTGGCCTGTAACCTTTGCCGCTTCACTTGCTCGGGCCTCTTCAAGAATTGCAAGCTGGCGGCGCTGCTCAAGAGTAATTCTAACTTTCTTAGCAGAGGCTAAATCTTTTTGTAACTTATCTTGAACCGCTTGTAGCTTATCTACCTCTTTTTGCTGTTCAGCTTTAGCCTCATCAGCCTCTTTCTTGCTCTCTTCTACCTGTGCAGTAACAAAAGCTTGGCGCTGCTTAGCAGCATCTGCAGCTAATTTTGCCTCTTGAGCAATATCTTCTGCTTCTCTAAAGCGTTTTAATGTTGTTTTATTACTGGCTCCAAGATTTTCAATAGTCGAAAGTCTTTCAACGATCTCTTGTGGACCGGTTGCGCTAAGAACCGCCTCTAAATCTGTGAGTCCCCCGCCAGACATATAGGCGTGAACCGCAAGCTTTCCAATTTCTCGGTGTGTAAAGGCCACATTGGCGATCGCTTCGTTATAGACATTTGTTGCAGCGACCGACTCGCGAGTGGCTACAACTAACTCTTGGCGAGCTCGTTGGTACTTTGCAGCTGCGTTAGTAGCAATAACAGTGAGAGCCTTTAAGTTGCCTCTGGCCTTCAGTAATTTCTGGAGAGCCTCTTCAGCAACCTTTTTCTTTGCAGCCTCGACTTTTTTGGCCGCTTCGATTTGTTTCAATGTTGGCTTGTGACTGGAGGCAAGAGATGGGCTGCTTGGAACAAGCAGAAGAGCGCTAATTAGGGCGATGGAAACTCCGAGAACCTTTATATTTCGCATTACAGTCTTTTCGCAGCTACAAATGGTTTTGATCCAAACTTTTTAGTCATAGCTACAACTTCAACTCTCTTTCCGGGCCGAGGCGCATGAACCATTTTTCCGCCCCCCATATAAATAGAGACATGACTAATTGGTCTACCAAAGAAGACTAAATCCCCAGGCTTTAGTGATCCATATGAAATTGATTTACCGTATTTTACTTGTATCCGAGAGGAATGTGGCAGAGAGACACCAGCTTTTTGAAAGGCTCTCATTGTCAGCCCGGAACAATCCCATCGAGTTGGACCTGCGGCGGCCCACACATAGATGTCGCCAACTTGGGCTAGCGCATATCGCAGTGCAAGTGATCCTCGGGAGTTATCGCCTTTAAATGAGGTGGCATATTTCTTCGAGTCCTTAAGAATTTTACTCTCTCGTGCTGCTTCTTCAGCTGCTAACCGTTCTCTATCCTCCTTCTTTAAGGACTTGAGGATTTTTTCTGCCCGCTGAAGGGCCGACTTTGCTTGTGTGACCTCTCGATTGAGCTTAGTCTGCTGAGCCTTCAATAGCGCCGTTCGGTCTGAAACAACTAATTGTGATGCTTCGACTCTCTGCTTGTTTGTTTCAAACTCTCGTAACTGTTCAGAGTATCCTCGAGAGAGCACATCAAGGGTTGCAGCATCTGAGAGAAACTTGGTTGGATCTGCTGAAAAGAGAAGTTCTATGCCTTGCCCTAATCCATTGGCTTTATATTGAGCAATTGCAATTTGAGCCAAAAACTTTGCTGAAGCATCTAGCTCCTTACGTAATCCCTCCTCTTTTTTGCGAAGAACACTTGTTTCGGCTTGGAGCTGTTTAATGCGAATAGTTGCCTCATTTGCCGCTTCATACTTGGCAGCGGCAAGGGTTCGTAACTTATCAACCTCTCGCTGTGCAGTTTCCACCGTGGGGGCAGCGAATGCAATAGAGGATGAGCAAAAGAGGAGAAGCCAGACTATTACGCTAATCTTTTTTAACATGGCACGCCTCCCATCCTTAAACTCTATCAGGGGCGCTCTTTATAGACCCTTCCAACCATGAACCCTCGCCTAGATTCACAGAGTTTTCTGATATTCCTGATGAATTCATGGGAAGTTTCAGGTTGCAGGGGTGATCTTCAATCTTTAACCTGATACTCATATGAAAAAAATTCTTGCCCTAATGTTGGCACTTGGTCTTTTGACTGGATGTGCAGCAACTTCACAGGTCAACTCCGAATACAGCGGCGCAGATATCGATTTTGCCGAGATGATGATTCCGCATCACGAGCAAGCGATTGTTATGTCTGACCTTGCATTGACTAACTCAAGTAGTAAAGAGATTCTGACACTTGCTCAAGAGATTAAAGCGGCTCAATCTCCTGAAATTGAATTAATGAAAAGTTGGAGCGGTGTTAACGCTTCTACTCATATGGGGCACATGATGGATGGAATGTTGAGTGATAGTCAGATCCAACAGCTACAGGACTCAGAGGGAGCAACTTTTGATCGCCTCTTTCTTGAAGGGATGATCGCCCACCACGAGGGAGCGATCACTATGGCTCAAGATGTAATTGACTCTGATAATAAAGAGGTAGCCGGGTTAGCTGCAGCAATAATTGAAGCCCAAGAAAAAGAGATTGCACTCATGAAGGATTTACTCAAGCGCTATTAGACTCTGCACATGCTTGGTGGAATCAATAACGCACTTTTCTTACAATCCTTTGGAGGATTTGTAGGTTTAGCTTTATTGATTCTTGTTCTCAAATGGGGTTTTTCATCCAATAAGCGATTGATAATTACTCCGATAAAAGCTGGAAAGAAAGATCAATACGGTTTGCTTAAACCGCTGCAAACTCCAAGCAATTACATTGAAGCTCAGATGAGTTTACAGAAGTTAATAGATGCAAATATCAAAGCCACTTTGACGCAGACTTTGGATGGGCCTCAATTAATGGTGTTTGAGCGAGATCTCAAAGTTGCCAACGCCATTCTGAAACTGAATTGAAGGGCAAGCTCTGTTTTATCTGCCTTTACGAAGTAACCACTTTTTAAGATCTCGTAGATATGACTTGCTGCCTATTGGGGTCAAATTAGGAGTGGAAACAAACTCCGAATTAGCTTTGACAAACAACTCGCCCACTAACTCCTCCATACTGTAGAAACCTGGGCCACGTGCTTCCAGTTCCTTTAATGCAAACCTTGCCCCATTTCCAAAGGCTTCACGAGCAATAGACTCATGCTTCAAGCGCACTGTTTGATATGGAAATCCAAACAAGACTTCATGCACGCCGATGATTCCACCAGCTCTCACGGTTCGAATCTCATCTTCATTGTAGGACAAGGCTTGAGCTATCTTCTTAGCAGTTCCCGATATCTCTTTTTTGGCCTTAAAGTGCTCCTCTAATATTGAGATGTCGGCAAATGGTGCAATTTTTTGAAGCGTCCTTGCCGCAATGATTAGGAAATTAATCCCCAAAGTTATGTTTGGAGACCAGAGCACTTTTGTGCTTTCGCCATACTGCTTTAGAGTTCTGAGTCGGCTCTCTGGAAGCGAGGAGATAGCCGAAATAATCGTGATGCCTTGTTCTGCGGCAACTTCACCGTAGTAATCCATGCCTGTTTCAGAGCTAAAATCAATTATCACATCAACCGGACAGTTTTCTTGAAGTGTTTCAAAGTCCACATCCTCAATCCAATGGATTGAGCCATCTTCGTCAGAATCAATACCGAGAAACTCCGGAACAGAGCGATGCTCCAAAATTCTAGACTTCCGAACTACCCAGACCAGGTCAATAGTTTTGTCCAGTAACAAAACCATGGCTACTGCTCGACCGGTCCTTCCAAATCCAATTAGGCCAACTTTTGTTCGCTTTGCTTTAGGTAGAAAGTCAATTGTTGTCATAATGTGACGGTAAGCCTTGTGACGGTCTCTTGTCTCGACAATTAGATGTGAAACCCCTGTGAATATGCCGAACTTTACTCCATGAAAGGGTGGATTTAGATAATTTTATCTCGACCTAAGCGTAGATTCATTTGATCTATAGCTTCACCAAATTCGGGGGTATCGATCTCTTTCCTCCAACGCCCAGATGATGCATTCTCTACCGTCATGTTGCTGGTGTGAAAGGCGCGCATAGCTGGCTCATCTTGTAACTGCAAAAAATTTAAGATCTTGTTGTAGCTATCTTGTGGAGAATTCATGACCAAATCTTCTAGAGTTACAAACAACACTTGATTTGGTGGCACTGACTGAAGAGCCTCGTGATCAGCTCGCAAGCGAGACTCGATCCACTCAACACCTTCCAAAGCGGTATTAGGTCCCCAATCTTTGGTTAGCAATGAGGCAATCACATCTCTTGGGTCTCTACGAATCACAATGAATTTGGCTTCAGGGAACAGCTCAATCAATCGATGTGAGTAGGAGATATTCATGGGGGTTGTTTCAGCCCAAAACTTCTCTCGCTTTCCGCCCTTTTGTAATTTGATAAATGACTTCATAAATTTTCGAGCTTGCTGAATTGGATTTTTCTTAATGTCTTGGGAGTACTTTTCTAACAACCTTTGTAGATCTCTCTTTTCAATGCCTGCGTGCAGACCTGGACCATGCGGGGCAGGTGCATCAATCTCCCACCACTTATGCCACAATTTGGTACTGAACTCCTCAAATCGGTTTCGCCTCAGCGACACCTCTTTTTGTACGCGTTTGCGATAAGTTCGATAATGGAAAATTGAAACCTTCTCACGACTAATAGGTTGTGCGTTCAGAGAACCGAAAACGACATCCAGAAAGCCACCACGATTGGCTAAGAATTTAACCTCGGTCGGATTACTCGTACGCACACGTGAGTGCTCATTGAGCAGATCTCCAAGAATGGTGGTGCCGCTACGTCCTGTCCCACCGATAAATACGGGAACTACTACTTTTCCTCTGAATCCAAACATTAGATCTAATTGTTAGCCGTTGGCTGGAGCGGCATCTGAGCGACCCCACTTAACTTTTTCCCAGATGCGTTCGTGGAAGTAATAGAGCACAATTTTGGTGACAAGCTCTGTCGCAGAGATAGCTACTGCAAACTTAAGTTGCCGAGTGATCAGGAAGGATAGTAAAAAGGTGTCGAGAGTACCGGTAACACGCCAAGTCAAGGCTTTTGCAATTGAACGCCGATGATTTTCTTTGATCATGAATCCACAACACCTAACTCTGAATAAACATGTGAGTCTTAAGAATAATGAGAATCAGCCCCGCCTAAGGTAGGCAAGGCCGTACGTTGCTGAGATATCTATGTGAATTTACCTTCTTTTCCCGAAATCTCATATGAAATACATAGCCTACGCTCTCATACCCTTAAAGTTTTGATATGGACCAACCAATTACCCCAGTCTTTACTGGCGGAACCGGTCGTAGCGGAACGACAATCATCGTAAATCTACTCACGCGGCACCCAAAATTTCATGCCAGTCTTCCTCGTGAGATTAAGTATTTAACTGATCGCAAAGGGTTGATTGATTTTAATTTTAGAAGGCCTTTGTCTGAGGAGCGCTCCCTCAAAGAACTTCGTAACTCGATTTCTGCACGACTTATGCCAATAATGGGTACAAGTAAATATGATCTCTTCTCCACAAGGATTCATGGGCGTTGGTGGAGTGAGATCGGGAAAAAGGGCAATCAACGTGGACTTATCCAGGGGATCTCAAAAGATATTCTAGAAAAGGCGTTAAAGAGCTTTGAAAGTACTTACAAAAACGATCCAAAGAAAGCTGCTAGAGATTTTTTCTACTCACTTTCTAGGGCACAGATCAGTTCAACTGAAATTGAGTACTTTGGTGATTCGACTCCAACAAATATCATTAATGCCAAGTACATCTTCAAAATTTTCCCAGAAGCGAAGTTCATCAATATGATTCGTGATGGTCGAGATGTAGCCCTATCTGTCTCGAAGGAGAGATGGGGGCCAGCAACTCCAGAGCAAGCGCTATTGTGGTGGGAGAAAAGGATTGTGCATGCTCACAATTCACTGGCACAGGTACCACAAAACTCCAAACTCGAACTTCGGTTAGAGGATCTAGTGGTCCATCAACGAGAAGAGAGTTACACATCTCTTTTGGCCTTCCTGCAGCTTGAAGATCACCCCACAATGAGAAGCTATTTTGAAGAGCAAATGCTGCCCGAAAAAATGCACTCTGGTGAATGGCAAAAGCAAGTGTCGAATCCTGAAGCCTTTGGTTCAACTTATCAAAAGATTGTCAAGCGCCTCAGAAAAGATGGCATCTTCATAGAAAAGTTTTATTAGAAGAGAAGTTTAAGTACCTGATCTACATTCTCATCTAAATCAGCATCACCCTTGAGATGTAGATCTGGATTTTTCGGAGTTTCATACCCCTGGCCTATACCTGTGAAGTTAGGAATCTCGCCCTTATTAGCTTTCTTGTAGAGCCCCTTGGGATCACGATCAACACATACTTCCACTGGAGTATCGACAAAGACTTCTAGGAACTCACCCTCATCAAAGAGAGATTTTGCACGCTGGCGATCTGTTTCAAATGGACTGATTACAGCAACTAGGACAATCAAACCAGCATCAACCAATACCTTGGAAACCTCAGAGATTCTGCGAACATTTTCTGCTCGATCTTCGGGAGTAAAGCCGAGATCTGAATTTAATCCCATTCGCAGATTGTCACCATCTAGGACATAGGCATGCATACCAAGTGCATGGAGCCGCTTTTCAACACCATTAGCAATCGTTGATTTACCTGAACCTGAAAGTCCAGTTAGCCAAATAACTTGAGCCTTTTGATTCTTTTGTACAGCGCGAGCGCTCTTGTCTACCTCATACTTTTGCAGCACAACATTTTCGCCACGTCGTAGAGAGTGGCGAATCATACCCGCGCCAACAGTTCTGAAGGTCAAGCGATCTACGAGAATAAAGTTTCCAAACTCACGAGATTGTGTATATGGCAACAGTGTAAGTGGTGCATCAGTTGCAATCTCAACAGATCCAATTTCATTAACTCCTAAATTAGAAGCTGAATTTTGGCTACCGGTATTGACATCAATTTTGTGACGAATACGGGTAACAGTTGCAGGCGTTTGGCTTGAACCTGCAATTAATAGATAAGAACGGCTATGAATTAGTGGATCATCATGGAGCCAAACAATCTCTGCATTAAAGCGATCTGAGGGGTGTAACTCTTCTGATGCTGCCGCGATCAAATCTCCTCGGGTTGCATCAACCTCAGGCTCTAACAGCAACGTAACCGCATCAGAATCATGCGCGGTTTGGATCTCATCCTTGTAGGTAATGATTTTTGCAATCTTTGCTGCCTGATTGCTTGGGAAAATCTTGACCTCATCGCCCACCGTAAAGTTACCTCGGTGAACCGTGCCAGAGACTCCGCGGAAGTTATCGGCACGCGAGATAAGTTGAATTCGCATACGAGGCGAGGCATCTACAACCTCTGCTGGGCGCCACTCTTGGATTGACTCCAACAGCGTCTGGCCTTGATACCAGTTCATGTGGGTCGAACCCTGTACAACATTGTCACCAGCAAGTGCGCTTAGCGGGATAAATAAAACATCTTCTAAGTGCATACGGGTTAATGCGGTTTGTACATTTGAGCGAATCTCTTCAAATACTGTCTGGCTGTAATCCATTGCATCTAACTTGTTAATCGCAACAATTACGCGGCTAATACCCATCAAAGAACAGATAGTTAAGTGGCGCAAGGTTTGAGTACGAACACCCTTTGTGGCATCTACCAGAACTAAGGCGATATCTGCTCGTGATGCAGCTACCGCCATATTGCGGGTGTACTGCTCATGTCCTGGTGCGTCAGAGATGATTAATCGCTTGCCATCCAACAATGACATCGAACGGTAAGCGACATCGATAGTAATTCCCTGCTCACGCTCTGCTTCTAACCCATCAGTTAGCAAGCTGAAGTCAATTTCACCAGCTGCAATTGTTGAACCACTGCGACGAATATTTCTAGTTGAATCAATTGTGTCGTGGGGAATGCTGTCAGTTTCTACCAACAAACGGCCAATTAATGTACTTTTTCCATCATCAACGCTGCCGCAGGTAAGAAGTCTGATTATTGATCTCTCCATTAGAAGTAACCCTCAGTCTTCTTCTTCTCCATGGAATCTTCACTTGCGCCATCAATTAAACGGGTTGCACGCTCGCTGAGCTTTACTGAAAACACCTCTTCTACAATTTCTGTGATGCTAGTTGCCGATGATTCAACCGCTGCTGTAAGTGGGTAGCAACCAAGGGTTCTAAAGCGAACCTTGACCATTTCGGGCTTTTCGCCATCTAGTAATGGGTATCGCTCATCATCAACCATGATCAACTGGTCGCCACGCTTAACCATTGGTCGCTCTTTAGCAAAGTACAGCGGATTGACTTCGATATTTTCCTGAAGGATGTATCTCCAGATATCTAGTTCAGTCCAGTCAGATAAAGGAAAGACGCGCATTGTCTGACCTGGTGCTAAACGTGTGTTGTAGGTTCGCCACAACTCAGGACGTTGGTTTCGAGGATCCCACTTATGGCCCTCATCTCGCACGCTAAAGATTCTTTCCTTTGCGCGGCTTTTCTCTTCATCACGACGAGATCCACCAATCGCAGCATCAAAACCATGTTCATCAAGGGCTTGCCTCAATGCAACGGTCTTCATGATGCGGGTGTACTCAGAGATACCGGTAGTAAAAGGGTTTGCACCTGATGCAACACCCTCTTTATTAGTATGAACAAAAAGTTTTGCACCAGCTTCTGCAACAACCTCATCTCTAAAGGAGATCATCTCTCTGAACTTCCAGGTTGTATCGATGTGCAAGAGAGGAAATGGGATTGGTGCTGGATAGAAGGCCTTCTTGGCCAGGTGAAGTAAAACTGATGAATCTTTACCGATCGAGTACATCATCACAGGCTTACGGAAGGCTGCTGCGGTCTCCCTTAGGATTTCAATGGACTCAGATTCCAAGGCCTTTAATATCTTCTGGTCCACACTCACCCCCACACATTAATAGGTGAAACTGTGAAAATGCTTTAAGAAATCAGTAATTCAGCCAACAGTTTCTCAACTCGGCCCTTGATCTCATCGCGGATAACCCGCACCGATTCAATTCCTTGTCCAGCAGGGTCATCAAGCACCCAATCCTCATAACGCTTTCCAGGGTAAAAGGGGCACACATCTCCGCAGCCCATAGTGATGACAGCATCTGACTCTTGAACAGCTTCTGCTGTAAGAACCTTTGGAACATTGTTTGCAATATCTATTCCAATCTCAGCCATTGCTTCTACTGCGATTGGATTGATGGAATCTTTGGGAGCGCTCCCTGCAGAAAGGACTTCTACGCGACCCTGCCCTAGCTCGCGCATAAAACCGGCAGCCATTTGGGAACGACCAGCGTTGTGGACACACACGAAGAGAACCGTTGGTTTATTTGTCATGTGTCAATACTTTCACTAGAGCTAGGCCTATTAATGCTCCGAGCAGTTGAGCTGCGATAAATTGGGGTGCACTACTTGGTGCTATTCCAGCAAATGAATCACTGAAGGTTCTGCCAATAGTCACCGCAGGGTTTGCAAATGATGTTGAGCTAGTAAAGAAGTACGCGCTTCCGATCCAAGCCGCTACTGCAGCTGGAATTGCAGAGAAGTTCTTTTGATGAAGTAACAGATTGATCACCAAGATAAGGCCCGTAGTTGCAACTATCTCTGCAAGATACAGATGAGTTCCAGAGCGAATCTTTGTTGAGGTTTCGATAATCGCTTGATCAAACATCGTATTTGCAAGAAGTGCTCCTGATATTGCACCAAGAACTTGAGTGACTACATACTGAATGAATTGAATAACTGAACTCTTGCCTTGAATGAGGTCAACTAGAGTTACAACTGGGTTGATGTGCGCACCGCTAATTGGTGCAAGGATTAAAATCAAAACAGCTAATCCAAAAACTGTTGCGATTGTATTGATCAGCAGTTGCAGGCCAACATCCTGGGTTAAATCCGTTGCCATGATTCCGGAGCCAACAACTACTGCAACCAATAGTGCGGTACCTAGAAATTCAGCCAGCAGCTTTTTCATACGATGAGGTTACTCATTTCTTGGTTAACACAAGGTGAACACATGAGAAACCCCACCAACAAATTGGTTGATGGGGTTCTTCATAATTAACTTATGAAACAGCGATGATATCCACTACGAAGATCAAGGTCTCATTTGGTCCGATTGGGCCTGAACCATTTGGTCCGTACCCCTTATCTGCAGGGATAACCAAGAGACGGCGTCCACCAACCTTTGCACCTGGCAGACCTTCCTGCCACCCGGCGATTACGCCAGATAGTGGGAATGTTGCTGGCTGTCCACCATTCCACGATGACTCGACTAACGCTCCGTTAGACCATGTCATTAATGTGTAGTGAACTGTCAAAGTTGAAGTTGGTAGAACTTCTGTTCCCGTTCCAACAATAATGTCCTGAGTTTGCAATGTAGCTGGTGCTGCACCTGTTGGAGGTGTGATTGTTGGAGCTTCTCCCGCGTTACCAGTAACTGCTGGAAGTCCTGCTGCTGATTCTGACACTGTGTCATCTCCTCCGAGTGTTGTGATTGATGCAAATCCAATTGCCAATACGGCCAAAACCGCAAATACTTTCAATAGGGTTTTCTTTGGCATAGTTCTCCTCGTTACTCGATTTCGCCGATTAATTTAAACTCACCATCACCGATCTGGCCCTGTGTGCGATAAAGCTCTAACTTGGCACGGGTATCGGCAATATCAAGGTTACGCATTGTTAATTGACCAATACGATCTGCTGGGCCAAAGGCCGCATTCTCTGTTCGCTCCATTGAAAGCTTTTCAGGGTGGTAGCTAAGTCCTGGCCCGGTTGTGTTGATGATCGAGTAATCATCTCCACGACGCATACGAATAGTGACTTCGCCGGTAACAGCGGATGCAACCCAGCGCATCAAAGATTCACGAAGCATCAATGCTTGTGGATCAAACCAACGGCCCTCGTACAAGAGACGGCCTAATCGGCGGCCCTCTGCGTGGTAATTTGCGATCGTGTCCTCATTATGAATGGCACTAATCAAACGCTCGTAAGCGATGAATAACAAGGCCATGCCTGGAGCCTCATAAATTCCACGGCTCTTTGCTTCAATAATTCTGTTTTCAATCTGATCTGCCATTCCAAGTCCATGGCGTCCACCAACAGCGTTGGCCTCCTTCATCAAATCAACAACATCATCAAATGATTTGCCGTTGATTGAAACTGGACGACCTTGGTTAAAGGTGATCTTTACATCCTCGGTATCAATCTTGACCGCTGGATCCCAGAATCGAACTCCCATAATGGGCTGAACTAACTCAACTGAGGTATCCAGATTCTCGAGACTCTTTGCTTCGTGGGTAGCGCCCAAAATATTTGCATCTGTTGAGTAAGCCTTCTCAACGCTGTCACGGTATGGAAGGCCATGAGCTACTAACCATTCAGACATCTCTTTACGGCCACCAAGTTCGGTCACAAAATCTTGATCAAGCCATGGCTTATAGATTCTCAACTTTGGATTTGCAAGAAGTCCGTAACGATAGAAACGCTCGATGTCATTACCTTTATAGGTAGATCCATCTCCCCAAATTTCAACTGAATCGGCGTGCATTGCACGTACCAACATGGTTCCTGTAACTGCGCGTCCTAAAGGTGTTGTGTTGAAGTACTGCTTTCCACCCGAACGAATATGAAAAGCTCCGCAAGCAATTGCAGCTAATCCTTCTTCTACTAATGCGCTCTTGCAATCCACCAGCCGCGCAATCTCTGCGCCGTACTCCTTGGCGCGACCTGGAACTGAATCAATATCTGGCTCGTCATACTGGCCAAGATCTGCGGTGTAGGTACACGGAACAGCTCCTTTATCGCGCATCCACGCAACCGCCACTGAAGTATCGAGACCGCCTGAAAAAGCGATTCCTACCTTTTCACCAACTGGAAGGGATGCGAGGACCTTAGACATGCCTTAAGTCTAACGGATGTTAAGAGTTGAAAGTTTCTTCTCAAGCACGGGTGTAATACCCCATTGAGCGGTAATTTCAAGGTACCTATCAATATCTAACTGATCCGGCTTTGCATCTGTCTTTACTGCACGAATCATCAGATTTCGTGGAGTGTGCTCTCCCCCAACAAACTCAATTACTTCTACTCGATATCCAACAAGTCGCAATAACTGCGCTCTTAGTGAGTCTGT
>LIAM01000015.1 GCA_001438925.1 Actinobacteria bacterium BACL15 MAG-120619-bin91
AACGCTTTTTCCTGTAAATACCCTTGCCACAATGAGGCGGCATCGATGCGTGCTTGCGCTGAGTCATTCTCTAAGTACAGGTGGCGAGCACGCGGTTCTCCCGCGATTACGCTGATGCCGGTTAGCAAAGGGTTGTCCTGGCCGATGATGATTTTTTCTTGAACATTAATCATTCCGTGATCAGAGGTCACCCAAATACGGGTTCCCTTTGGAACCTCTTTCATTAATTGGGAAACCATTTGGTCGACAGCAGAAAGTGCCGCAATCCACTTATCGCTGCCGACACCATCTGTATGACCTGCGGCATCTAAATCATTAACATACAGATATACAAAGGAGGGAGTTTTCTGCAGAGCTTGCTTAGTTTCGCTGACTAAATCTGCAACAACATTTGCACCTCTATATTCTGCTCCGCGAAAAACAGCACGCGTAAATCCAGAGTTCTCATAACGCTTTGCAGCAACATGGGTCACTGAGATTCCAGTTTTGGATGCGCGTTGAAAAAGAGTTTCAACTGGTTGCCAATTTTCAGGATCTACACGTTCATCCCATTTCAAAGCATTGAGTAATCGTCCACCACTGCGCGGAACTTGAACGGTGTATCCCAACATTCCATGCACGCCCGGAAGTTCGCCCGTTGTTAAAGTTGCAAGTGAGGTGGCGGTGGTAGAAGGAAATGATGTATGTACCAGTCCTTGATTAAACATCCGGCTCATTGTTGGCATTACATCGGCGTACTGCGACAAAGTATCAAAGCCAAAGCCATCAATTAAAAATAAAAGTTCCCGCCCCATCGGTGACTGGCCAAGCGCTAAGTGATCAACAGCACTGTCCAGCCCAAGGGATGAAAAGATTGATGGAGTTATCTGGGACAAATGCACGTGCTTATCTTCCCACGAGTGTGCACTAGAGTTTGGCTATGGAAAAAGCGATCAAGCTATCGGCTGAGGTTGCCAACGCGCTCAAGGCCAGAAAGCCTGTAGTTGCTCTGGAATCAACCATTATCAGTCATGGCTTGCCACGTCCCTCAAATCTTGAGGTTGCACTCGAGTGCGAACGAATCATTCGTGATGCCGGTGCTGTGCCTGCGACTATCGCACTGCTTGATGGAAAGATTTTGGTTGGTTTAGAGCGATCTGAGCTAGAAGCGATCGCAAATCGTGATGATATTTCAAAGGCGTCTATCCGTGATCTTCCAATAATTGTTGCTCAAGGAAAGAGCGCGGCGACCACAGTTGCTGCAACCGCACATATTGCAGCACTTGCTGGTATCCATATCTTTGCAACTGGCGGTCTCGGTGGAGTTCATAGGGGAGCAAATGAATCATTTGATGAGTCTGCAGATCTCACCGCCTTGGCGAATGTTGATATGACCATGATCTGCGCTGGTGTGAAATCAATCTTAGATGTTCCAGCGACTTTAGAAAGACTTGAAACCTTAGCGATCAGCCTTGTTGGTTATAAGACAACCGCATTTCCAGGTTTCTACCTAACAGATTCTGGTTACACCATAGAGCACCGAGTCGATTCTCCTGAAGAGATCGCCGCCATCATCAAGGCACGTAAAGAGGTTGGAACTTTGAGCAAAGCCCTTGTTGTCGCAAATCCAGTAGTCAAAGAGATGACTAAGGCTCTGCATGATGAGATTTTGAAATCTGGATTAGAAAAGGCCGATAAGCAAGGTGTTGTCGGCAAAGCTGTTACTCCATTCCTGTTGGAACACTTTCACACCACATCAAAGGGTGAATCTCTGGCAATCAATACAGAAATTATTAAGGCTAACTGTCTGCTAGGTGCACAGATTGCGGTAGCGCTTCAATGAAAAAGATTCTCTGCATTGGCGACTTAGCCCTTGATGTTATTTCACAGCTCAAAGAGCCAATCAACTACGGAAATGACACTGCCAGCAAAATTTCTAGCCACCCAGGTGGGCAAGCTGCAAATGTTGCAACCTGGATTACCCGAACCAATTCAAAGGCTCATTTAGTAGCACGCACAGGTAATGATCCAGTTGGTTTTGCCCTTATCTCAGATCTAGATAAGTACGGTGTAGAGCACCTCAATTTGATGCACAGTGGACGGCCAACAGGTGTTGTTGTAATTCTGGTAGATGCCAATGGTGAGCGCACCATGTTTCCTGACAATGGTGCAAACGCCGACCTTGAGGCATCTGACCTGCCACCGCTAGATGACATCGATGGTGTGTATCTATCTGGGTATGCACTTCTTGATTTCCGTAGCCGCGAAGCAGTCCTTGCGATGATCAAAAGGATCAAAGCCGCTGGAAAGCCCATATATTTTGATCCAACAACAACGGGTGCGATGAAGATAGTTAGCCGAGAAGAAGTCTTGTCCTGGGTTTCATTGATGGATGGAATCCTCTTAAACAGTGAAGAAGCCTTGTATCTAGGAGATGCAACTGATGTCTTTACCGCTGAAGAAAATCTCTCGAAGTTCACTCCATTGGTTGTAATTAAATTAGGCTCAAAGGGCGCAATGGCGATTCATGGTTCTGAAACGGCCAAGGTATCCGCGGTTACCACCAATGTTGTAGATACAACTGGTGCTGGTGACTCCTTTGCTGCTGGATTTATTCCAAAGTGGCTAGAGACAAGTGATCTCACACAAGCACTTTCTGCAGGAGCTGCACTGGCAGCAAAGTGTGTTTCATCGGTTGGGGCGCGCCCTCCCTTAAATTAAGCCTCACCCTTGGCAGAATGCCCCAATGGCAACTGCGAAGACTCCCGCGAAATCTGCGGCAAAGGGTAAGAAACCAGCTGGACCAAAGCCCGGCGAGTACCCAGGAAAGATCGTTGATATCGATGTTTCCAAAGAGGTTTCAGAATCTTTTCTAGAGTATGCATACTCAGTTATTTACTCACGCGCTCTTCCCGATGCACGTGATGGATTAAAGCCTGTTCATCGTCGCATCCTTCATCAGATGGCGGATATGGGTCTTCGCCCAGAGCGCGGACATGTAAAGAGTGCGCGTGTTGTTGGTGAAGTTATGGGTAAGTTGCACCCACATGGTGATGGTGCAATTTACGATGCGTTAGTTCGTATGGCACAGAGTTTTTCTATGGGTCTGCCCTTAATTGATGGGCACGGAAACTTTGGATCTTTAGATGCTGGCCCTGCTGCGATGCGTTACACCGAGGCACGTTTAGCACCAGCTGCAATGTCAATGGTTGCCGAGGCCGATGAGGACACCGTTGATTTTGGTCCTAACTACGATGGTCAGCTATCAGAGCCAACTGTTTTACCCGCTGCATATCCCAACCTGCTCGTAAATGGTGGCTCTGGAATCGCTGTGGGTATGGCGACAAATATGGCACCTCATAACTTGAGCGAAGTCATCGCTGCAACAAAGTTTCTAATCGAAAATCCAGCCGCAACTGTTAAGCAGTTGATGAAGTTTGTGCCGGGGCCAGATTTCCCAACAGGTGGCGAGATTGTTGGATTAGATGGTGTTCGTGAGGCCTATGCGACAGGCAAGGGATCATTCAAGGTCCGCGCAACTGTTGAGATTGAAAAGGTGACATCTCGCAAAATGGGTATCGTCATCAAGGAGCTTCCATACACAATCGGACCTGAAAAGGTTGTTGAACGTATTGCAGCGCTAGTTAAGGCTAAGAAGATTCAAGGAATCAGCGACATCATTGATCTATCTGATGGTCAGACCGGTACAAATGTTGTGATCGAAATCAAAAATGGCTCCGAGCCAGAAGAGGTTTTAGAGAAGTTATATGCATTAACTCCAATGGAGGATGCATTTGCAATCAACGCAGTTGCATTGGTGAAGGGTCGCCCACAAACCCTTGGCTTAAAGGAACTTCTAAGTGTATTTATCGATCACCGTATCGAAGTTGTTCGCCGTCGTTCGGAGTTCCGCAAGGCAAAGGCGGAAGGCCGACTAGGTCTTGTTGATGGTTTACTCAAAGCCATCATTGATATTGATAAGGTCATTAAAATTATCCGTGGCAGTGATGATGCAGCAGCTGCTAAAGAAAAGTTGATCAAAGACTTCAAACTCAATGATGAGCAAGCAACCTATATCTTAGATATGCCACTTCGTCGATTGACTAAGATGAGCAAGATTGAACTTGAGACTGAGCAAAAGGAACTTAAGAGCGCAATTGCAGAGCTGACTAAGTTGCTCAAGAGTGAGGATGCGATCAAGGCTCAAGTCGCTGAAGAGTTAACCGCTGTCGGCAAGTCCTATGCAACACCTCGTCGTACGCGAATTGGTGCTGCTTAACCTCTACCGATAGAGTTCGGTGTGATTTCAACCCAAGCGCTCGAACTTCGTGCAGGTGCTCGCCTTCTTGTTAAGGGCGTAACTGTTCGTATTAACAGCGGTGATCGCATCGGTTTTGTTGGTCGAAATGGTGCTGGTAAATCAACCCTTGCAAAGGTTCTGGCTGGTGAAACTATGCCGGCAGGTGGTGCGGTAAATCGCACCGGAAAGATTGGTTACCTTCCGCAGGATCCACGTACGGGAGATGAACCAGGTACGGTAATTGATCGGATTTTATCTGCCCGTGATTTAGATCAGATCGCATCACGTATGCGTTCAGTTGAAGAGGAGATGGCCACCGCCCAGGGTGAAGCTCTGGAAAAGGCGATGGATCGCTACACACGCGTTGAGGCTGAATTCTCTGCAGCAGGTGGATATGCCGCAACAGCAGAGGCGGAGGCGATTGCAACATCTCTTGGTGTCTCTGAAGCGGTCTTTGGAAATGAGCTTTCAACACTTTCAGGTGGTCAACGTCGTCGTATCGAATTAGCTCGAATCCTCTTTAGCGGTGCGGAAACTTTGCTGCTGGATGAGCCGACTAACCACTTAGATGCTGATTCGATTGTCTGGCTGCGTGAGTTTTTATCGAAGTACTCGGGTGGTCTGGTCATCATCTCTCACGATGTGAACTTGATCGAAACCGTTGTTAATAAGGTGTTCTACCTAGATGCCAACCGTAACTGCATCGATGTATACAACCTTGGCTGGAGGGCTTACCTGTTACAACGTGAGCAGGATGAGCACCGCCGTAAGAAGGAGCGCGCCAACGCAGAAAAGCGTGCAGAGATTCTGCAAAAGCAGGGTGAAAAGATGCGTGCAAAGGCATCGAAGGCAACGGCTGCACAAGGAATGTTGCGCCGTGCTGAAAAGCTTCGTAGCGGTTTGGATGATGTTCGAGTCGCTGACAAGGTTGCAAAGCTACGCTTTCCTACCCCCGCCCCATGTGGCAAGACTCCACTTTCTGGTGAAGAGCTTTCCAAGAATTATGGTTCATTGGAAATCTTTACCGATGTTTCATGTGTAATCGATAAGGGTTCACGTGTTGTAATCCTTGGTCTCAACGGTGCTGGAAAGACAACCCTGCTTCGCATCCTTGCAGGAGAGATTGAATCAGATACCGGCAAGGTAGAACATGGCCATGGTTTAAAGATCGGTTATTACGCTCAGGAGCATGAATCACTTGATTTCGAACGCACTATTTTAGAGAACATGATGTCTGCAACCCCAGACATTCGCGAACCTGAAGCTCGCAATACCTTGGGCTCATTCCTCTTTGTTGGTGATGATGTTCATAAGCCAGTTAAAGTCTTGTCTGGTGGTGAAAGAACTCGTTTAGCTTTAGCGGTTCTAGTTGTATCTGCTGCAAATGTTTTGCTACTGGATGAGCCAACTAACAACTTAGATCCTGCATCTCGTGCTGAAATTCTTGGCGCACTTGCTGAGTACCAAGGTTCGGTCATTATGGTTTCTCACGATGAGGGCGCGGTTCAGGCGCTCAAGCCAGAGCGTGTGATCTTGTTGCCAGATGGCGATGAGGATTTGTGGAAAGAGGAGTACTTCGACCTAGTTTCTATCGACTAAAGGGTTGAATTAAGCGTCGATGTGATCGCGATCGATCTCAGCGTTGGCAATAAACTCCTTGCGAGGTGCAACATCGCTACCCATCAACAGCTCAAACATCGCCTCTGAGGCGGCTGCATCTGAAACGGTAATACGGCGCAAGGTACGTGCATCTGGATCCATCGTGGTTTCACGGAGCTGATCGGCATCCATTTCTCCTAGGCCTTTGTACCGCTGAATAGGCTCCTTCCAGCGCTTTCCACTCTTCTTTAAATCTGCGGTCAGCTTCTTCATCTCATCATCACTGTAGGTGTAGATGTACTCGCCCTTCTTACCTCCCCCACCCATAACTTCGATGCGGTGTAGAGGTGGAATCGCTGCAAATACACGGCCTGAATCAATCAGTGGACGCATGTAGCGATACATCAGGGTTAAGAGCAAACATCGAATGTGCGCACCATCAACATCAGCATCTGACATCAAGATAATGCGACCATAACGAGCCTCATTTAACTCAAAGGATTTTCCAGAGCCGGCACCGATTACCTGAATAATCGATCCGCACTCTTTATCTTCAAGCATCTGAGAAAGTGATGCCTTTTGTACATTCAAAATCTTGCCGCGAATCGGTAAAATCGCTTGGAACTCACTGTTACGCGCAGCCTTGGTTGTGCCCAGCGCTGAGTCACCTTCTACGATAAACAGTTCAGTACGTGTTACATCCTCTGATCGGCAATCTGAGAGCTTTGTAGGAAGTGATGATGACTCAAGTGCGTTCTTGCGACGCTGTAGATCTTTGTGAGCGCGTGCACTAATACGTGTACGTGATGCCGCCGCGATCTTTTCAAGCACAAGGCGACCGTTGGCTTTATCGATGCGCTTAGAAGTATTGAAGTACTCCTTCATCTTTTCAGCAACAACCGCTGAGACGATTCGAGTTGCTGCCGCTGTTCCGAGAACCTCCTTTGTCTGGCCTTCAAACTGCGGCTCAGACATACGAACAGTTACTACCGCGGTCAATCCTTCGAGAACATCATCTTTAATGACATCGATCTCTTTGTTAGCCAAGGTCTTTGTAGATCGAAGCGCTTCATTGACAACCTTAACCAGAGCTTTTTCAAAGCCAACGATGTGTGTTCCACCCTTTGGAGTTGCAATGATGTTAACAAATGAGCGCTGGGTAGTCTCAAAACCATTGCCCCACTTCATCGCGATATCAACCTCCATATCGCGCTCTACCTCAGTAGAAACCATGTGGCCCTTGTCATCTAGAACAGGAACCGTCTCTTGGTAGTGGCCGGTGCCGTAGATGCGGATGACATCGCCAACAGGCTCATCAGGCTGTAGAAAATTACAATATTCGGTGATTCCACTCTTGTGAAAGAAGGTTTCAGAGGTTTTGGTCTTGGTGCGATTGTCATTAACAATCAGCGTTAAACCAGGAACTAGATATGAAGTCTGACGAGCACGTGCATAAATATCTTCAAGATCTAACTCTGCTTCCTTAAGGAAGATTTGCCGATCACTCCACCACTTAATTCGTGTTCCGGTAATCTTGGATGAAATCTTTCCAATTACACGCAAACCTGATTTTGGTTCAAAGGGAGCTTTTGGACCATCGCCATCAAAGATACCTGCAGTTCCGCGCTGGAATGACATCCAATAAATTTTTCCATCGCGATCAACCTCAACATCTAATCGAGATGCAAGAGCGTTCACAACAGATGCACCAACACCATGAAGACCACCAGAGGCTGCATATGATCCTCCGCCAAACTTTCCACCTGCATGTAGCTTGGTAAGAACAACTTCGACACCTGTTAAGCCGGTCTTGATCTCCTTATCAACTGGAATACCGCGACCATCATCATGGACCTCAACAGATCCATCTGATTCAAGGTTGATTTCAATCTTCTTGCAGTGACCGGCTAGTGATTCATCTACTGAGTTATCGATAATCTCCCACAAGCAGTGCATAAGGCCACGTGAATCGGTGGAACCGATATACATACCTGGACGTTTGCGAACCGCATCTAGGCCTTCGAGAACCGCTAAATCCTTTGCGGTATAGCTATCTTGCGTGGGGGTCGCAACTCCATCTTTCTCGGCCATGGGGCGAAAGATTATCCGTCTCACCCTATTTTTCAGCGTAAGCGCGCCGAAAAGGTCTCAGATAATGGAATTTGTCGACTCTCAGTGTTAATTCAGCGTTAATTAGTGAAATTAATTGAAATATAACGAGCGGGGAATAAATAAATGTGGTTTCCTGTTCCATAGGAGTGAAGCAGTACATGGAAACGGAGAGAGAAATGCGAGAAATGACAGATCAGTTGTTGCTTGAATCGGTACCTCTTAACGCCCTAGATCGTTGCGATCGATGTGGCGCACAGGCTTATGTCCGTGCAGTGCTTCTAAATGGCGGAGAGTTGATGTTCTGCGCACACCACGGCAAGGAGTACGCTGAAAAGCTCAAGCCTATTGCTGCGAAGATTCAAGATGAATCAGAAAAGCTGATTGAATCTAAAAACTAATCTTTTTTATCGAGGAAGCCCTTATGCGAACCATCGCAGAAGGGCTTTTCTTGTGAGTGGCCACAACCACAAAACTTTGGGTTTTCAATTGTTTCAATGAGATTACCTTCAGAATCGACAATATCCACCGTTCCAGTCAAGCGAATAGATCCACTCTTTGGATTAATAAAAACCTTTGGGTTGCTCACAACTAACCCTTAATCTAAATAATCGCGCAGAACCTGGCTACGTGATGGGTGACGAAGCTTTGACATTGTCTTTGATTCGATCTGACGAATACGTTCACGAGTAACTCCGTAAACCTTTCCGATCTCATCAAGTGTCTTTGGCTGTCCATCAGTTAGACCAAATCGCATTGCAACTACACCGGCTTCACGCTCTGACAAGGTGTCTAGAACCGAATGCAATTGCTCCTGTAGCAATGTGAAGGAAACCGCATCAGCTGGAACAACCGCTTCAGAGTCTTCAATCAAATCACCAAATTCAGAGTCTCCTTCTTCACCCAGAGGCGTATGAAGTGAGATTGGTTCGCGACCATACTTTTGAACTTCGACCACCTTTTCAGGTGTCATATCTAGCTCTTTAGCTAGCTCTTCAGGGGTCGGTTCGCGACCTAGATCCTGCAGCATCTGGCGCTGTACACGTGCCAACTTATTAATAACCTCAACCATGTGAACTGGAATACGGATGGTACGAGCCTGGTCAGCCATTGCACGGGTAATAGCCTGGCGGATCCACCAGGTTGCGTATGTCGAGAACTTGTAACCCTTTGTGTAGTCAAACTTCTCAACGGCACGGATCAGACCCAAGTTACCTTCCTGGATCAAATCCAGGAACAACATTCCACGACCGGTGTAACGCTTTGCAAGAGATACAACCAAACGCAGGTTTGCTTCAAGCAGGTGATTCTTTGCGCGCTTGCCATCTTCAACAAGCCATTCAAGTTCGCGCTTGTACTTCTTCTCTAACTTCTTCTCATGCTTCAATTTTTCTTCGGCAAAAAGGCCTACTTCTACACGTGTAGCAAGCTCTACTTCAAGCTCTGCATTAAGCAGCGCTACGCGGCCGATCTGCTTCAGATAATCCTTCACAGGGTCAGCGGTTGCTCCCGCAGTCATAACCGTCTGTGCCGGTGCATCATCTTCTTCAGATGCCTTTAATGTAAAGGCGTTCTCTTCAATTCCTTGATTTGCATCATCAGATGCAAGATCTACAACACGTGGCTGATTGCCCTTATCCTCTTCCTCGCTGTCGATGATTTCGACAACTTCCTTAATAAGGGTTTCAACATCTTCTAATTCAACCGCTTCAAGTTCAACCTCTTCGCCATCAATCTTTGTAATGATCGCCTTGCCAGTCTTAGCATCGATCTTTGGAGCAGCCTTTACCGGTTCTGGCTTTGGAGCGATGAGTTGGTACTCAACCTTTTTTAGAATACGTGAAGGTGATCCAAGTCCACTCTTACGTAACTTCTCAATTAAAACTGGAACCTCAGCTGCGAGTGCACGGGCCTCATCAACTAAATCCTTATCAACCTTCTTTGGAATTCGGTTGATGGAGGTGACACCGCGAGAATCAAGCTCTGCAAGAACCTCGTTTTGGCGAAGCACAGCATTTTTTGCATCAACAATCTGCTGAACATCTTTAGCTGTTAAATCCTTTTTAAGTTCAATCTTTTTTGCAGGGGCCGCCTTTTTAACAGGGGCCGCCTTCTTCACCGCAGCCTTTTTAACAGCTGCCGCTTTCTTTACAGGTGCAGCTTTCTTTGCAACGCTCTTTTTCGCAACGGCCTTCTTTTTAACTGGCGCTGCCTTCTTTGCAGGTGCAACCTTCTTGGATGAATTTTTAGCCTTCATCTTGTTTTTGAGCGCACTAAATACAGCCACAATTATCCTTTGATTGATCTCAGCGAAGCCGCTGAAGCGATAGGTATATTATAATTTGTCCACAGGGGTAAATGCACATCCAAATGGCCTATTTGGCCAGATTTAAGGCCTCTCTGATCACATCTCCCACACTCTCAACCTCTACTAGAAAGCCATCATGGCCAAATGGGCTTGAAATGGTCACTAAAGGGGCCGCCACTGGGGCTAACTCAGCGATCTCGGCCTGTAATCGCACCGGAAAGAGGCGATCGGTATCAATCGAGACCGCGACCACTGGAACCTTGATGGTGGCCAGAGCTGCGGCGACACCGCCTCGATCTCGGCCAATATCGTGGCTATTCATCGCCTCGGTCAGGGCAATGTAGGTATTGGCATCAAATCTTTTAGCTAACTTGTCAGCTTGATGATCCAAGTATGACTCAACTGCATATCGCCCAGTCTCATCTCCCTGCAGTTGACGACCAAAGCGAATATCCATCTCAGCTTCGGTTCGATATGTCAGATGAGCGATCCGTCGAGCAATTCCCATCCCCTCATCTGGGCCGATCTCCTGATCGTAGTAATCCCCATTGTTAAAGTGTGGGTCGGATTTAATGGCGCGAATTTGAATAGATGCGGTTCCAATTTGATCACCCGTTGCAACAGCTGATGAACCGATTGTGCAGATAGCACCGACACGATCAGGCAACTGCACCGCCCACTCCAAAGCACGCATTCCACCTAAAGAGGGACCGACTGCAAGTTTGTACCTTTCAATTCCGATCGCATCTGTAAATGCAATCTCGGCGTTAACCATATCCCGAATTGTTATCGCCGGAAAACGTGAGCCCCATCGTTTTCCATCTGGTGCGATTGATGATGGTCCAGTTGATCCCTGACAACCACCAATAACATTGGGACAGACAACAAAGTATTTATCTGTATCAAATGGCAATCCAGGGCCAACCATTAAAGGCCACCAGCCTGGAACATCTGACCAACCGGTCAAGGCGTGGTTGACTAAAATAGCATTATCTTTTGCGCTGTTTAACTCACCCCATGTTTGATATGCGATGGTGACATCGGGAAGTGTCTGTCCATTTTCAAGAAGGAGAAAACCGATGGAGATGAACTTTCGTTCACCGGGATCTTGGTTCTCCAGCCATGCACCTGTTGCGGTCAATTGAAATCCTTCACCTGCGCTTGTCGCCGTAACGACCTGTTCGTCACCCGGAGCACCCCGCCGCGGTGGAGGGTTGCCGCCTACTAAGCCGGGGCTAATACATAGGACTCGTGAACGGTGTAATTCTAGCCATTAGGAGTCAAAAATCCCAGCCGTTACCTTAGGGTGCAGCTCAACCCGCATCGCAGCAAAAGCGGCGGCGGGCCAGCCTGAACCAAAGACTCTGCGCAACAAGATGGTCAATGAGTACTTTGGATCATCCTCAGCTGCTCGATCCAGTGCTCGATAAGCAAGTTCGCTATCCCCCCGCTCATACGCCAATGTGGCAAAGAGACAGGCAACGGGTGCAACAAATCCAACGGGTGCAACCCGCAGCAGATAGAGCCACATATTCCAATAAATATCAAAGGTTTTTTCATTGTGAGTTCCTAATGCGAAATCTCGTACTTGAATATCGCATAGGCGACCAAGCACCTGTGACAACAGTTCAATATCGCATTGGTACCCACGGTCGGCAAACTGCATCGATAAATCAATGACAGCGGTCGCACCATCACGTTGTAACAATGTCAGATCAGCCATATCAGGATGCAAGGCAAAGGTGTTCACACTCTCAATAAAATCAGGATCTGTTGAAAGTGGCAGAGGTGTAATGCTGACATACATATTTTCAGTGGTCATGAGTTTTATCCTTTAGGTGTGATGAAGTGGGTAGGTGCCTGAACTACTGTTACTTGTGAAAAAGAGAGTTTCTTTACCGTTCCGCTCACCGCTCTTACTTGGGCGTTATGGGTGTAACTGCCATTCCAGGTTGTAAGCAAGGTGATGACATAGGTGCCTGGTCGTGAATAGGTGTGACGAATCGATCCATTGGGATAGGGAGCCCCATTTTCAGTTGTTGAATAAAAAGAGCCATCGCCAAAGCTCCATGTAAACGAGGGGCGCAAGGTCACATCAACGACCTCGCCAATAATGTCTACTCGGCTTTGAAATATGGATGGAAGGTCGCACCAGAAATACACCGGCACATTTATTAATGGCTCAAACTCGGGTTGATAAGCAACGCCTGCGGTAGGAACTAGCTTGGTTAAACGATCGCTGAGATTGACCTTGGTTGTGGCCTTTTTGACCCGTGGTTTATAGGTGCGCTTTACAGTTGGTCTCTTTACAACCGGTTTAGAAGTTGTTGGTGGGAAAAATAAGGGCTTAGCAGAGGGCTTTGGTGTGGGCTTTATAGCTGGTTTCTTGGGGGCCTGAGTGATGGTTTTCTTAACACTGCTACTGCCTTTGCGAGCTTCGATAATGATTTGATTGTTATCGGTGTAGACATTGATACACGCCTTTTCTGCGCACTCATCGGCAGAGGCTGGTGTAGTTGTAGAAATAATAAGTGCAAATATCACAATGATGGCGACCATGTGCGGCACCCTAAGTTGCCCCACAGACCACCATGGCGATCGCAGGGCAAACTGTGGATAGATGTGACAGGCTACGAACATGGCGGTGCGCGATGGTGATGGTTGGGTGGCATGCGCCTGCGGAAATAAGCATTGGGGTCTCAACGGTGCCGCCGGGGTATTGATTATTCGTGGCAACCAAATTTTGTTACAACATCGTGCGCCGTGGGTTCATAACGGAGATACCTGGGGCATCCCAGGTGGTGCGCGGGATTCCCATGAATCAACTATTGAAGGTGCCTTCCGCGAAGCGGTTGAGGAGACTGGGATCGATACAGATTTACTAACACCGCTGTACACCTTTATCGATGACCATGGTGATTGGCGGTATGAAACCGTTATTGCACATGCATCAGATGAATTAACCGCCCACGAGGTCAATGATGAATCCCACGAGGTTCGTTGGGTGGATATTGAAAAGGTTGAGCAACTGCCTTTGCATCCCAGCTTTAGAAACTCCTGGCCGCAATTAGTGGAACTGGTTAATAACCTTATCGGCCCAAGTTAACTCTGTTTCCGAACTATGAGCCACGACCACAACGGTAGTTCCACTTTCTGCACGCTGTTGCAATAATTCAATGATCTTTCGACGAGAATGAATATCTTGCGATGCAAGAGGTTCATCCAACAGCAATACCGGAGTACCTTGGGCTATGGCTTGAGCAATGGCAACACGTTGAGCTTCTCCCCCAGACAAAGTCGTCACTAAGCGATCTGCTAATTCGCTGAGCTCTAACGCCTCTAAAACTTCTGATGATTTTCCGCCCATTTCAACTATCTCGCGGACGGTAAAACCCAGGACAAAGCTTTGATTTTGAACCGACATGGCTCGAATGCCAGCCAAGGTTCTAGCCGAGGTCAGTATCGGATGATGATCATCAATCGTAATTGTTCCCTTGTCAGGTGCGATATCTCCTGCAATAGCGGCCAATAAGGTGGATTTTCCACTGCCATTGGGTCCAACAATAACTGTGATTGATCCGGCAGGAATTTGTTCAGAGTAATCATAAATTATCTCGCGACCATCGCGGATGATGGTGATCTCATCAATAGTAATCATTGCGTTCTCCAGACATTGTTCTTGACAGCAACAAGTGCGATCAAAACTGGAGCACCCAACAAAGCCGTTGCCAGGCCAAGAGGAAGTTCATTTGGTTGTGCAATTGTTCGAGACACAGTGTCTGCTACGACAACAATCAGAGCACCGATCACAGCGCTATGGACAACTAATTGTCG
>LIAM01000016.1 GCA_001438925.1 Actinobacteria bacterium BACL15 MAG-120619-bin91
GAAATGGTGGGCGGAAAAACATTTGACGACAGCTTAGAAATTCTTGCTCCCTTTGGTCGCTTGGTTACATATGGCATGGCTTCACGTGTTGCGCCATCAATGATTCAGCCAGCAACACTTATGGGTGGTTCAAAAACTATTACGGGATTTTGGTTGTCACATTGTTTTGGCAAGAAAGAGTTAATGAATGATGTGATTGAGCAACTCTTTGCACTTGTTGTAGAAGGAAAGTTGAAGCCGGTAATCGGTGCGACTTATCCATTAAGTCAGGCCAGCACAGCCCACAAGGCGATGCTTAGCCGCGAGACAACTGGCAAAATCACGCTAAATCCGGCTCAATAGATAGGTAATTTTTCCAAAGTGCAATTAAGAAGGTAGGCTCAGCACTCGACCAAAGACCGAGAGATCGGTGCCCCCCTAGCTCAGTCGGTAGAGTGTTTCCATGGTAAGGAAAAGGTCACCGGTTCGATTCCGGTGGGGGGCTCGAGAGAGGTTCTTCACCAAGAAGCACCTAATCTTTTACATGCACAACCCTTGGCGGGGTAGCTCAGCTTGGTAGAGCAAGCGGCTCATAATCGCTGTGTCGTGGGTTCAAATCCCGCCTCCGCTACTAGTTTCACAGGCGTGAATTTCGCGCAACGTGCCGGCTCAGGTAACCTAAGCCTCTCGTAATCGACTGAAGGAGTAAGACCATGGCAAGCAAGAGCGCGGACGTACGTCCAAAGATCACCATGGCGTGCGTGGATTGCAAAGAGCGTAACTACATTACAAAGAAGAACCGCCGCAACGATCCAGACCGTATGGAGCTCAAGAAGTTCTGTCCACGTTGCAAGTCTTCAACCCTTCACCGCGAAACTCGCTAATGCTCAATCCCGATTCGGTCGGGCGCACCTTTGCAGGTGCTGAGTCTGTAACTGTTTCTCAATCTGAAATTGATGCCTTTTGCGCCGTCATCTCTGAAGGCGATACAACCGTTGCTCCGCCAACATTTTCAATTCGAATTACTCTAGAACAATCACAAGAGATCTTGTCCAACCCTGAAATTGGTTTGGATTGGTCTCGGGTAGTTCATGGTGATCAGCGCTTTGAAATTAAGCGCCCAGTAGTTGCTGGCGACACCTTTAAGTGTTCATCAACAATCGAAAGTTACAAAGTCGCAGCAGGAAATGAAATTGTGACTGTTCGTTCCGATCTACATTCCATAGATGAGCTAGTTGTCTCTACCTGGTCAACTTTGGTGGTCCGCGCATGATTCAGGTCGGCACAAACCTTGAGGAACAAGTATTTTACATTGATCGCGCTATGTTAAAGGCGTATGCAGATGCAAGCGGAGATCAAAACCCAATTCATCAAAATGAGGAGTTTGCTGTATCTGTTGGCCTACCCAATGTAATAGCCCATGGAATGTTAACTATGGCCTTGGTCGGTAAGTTTGTTACAGATTGGGCAGGGGGATCAGCTGCCGTTAAGGAGTTTTCAGGACGGTTTGTTAAGCCCGTAATTGTTCCAGCTAATCAAAGGGTTGATCTCACCGTTTCTGCCGTTGTGACTGAGGTTGTTGGAGATCGCATCACAATCGATCTAAAGGCGACCTCTGCTGGAGTTAAAGTTTTAGGTATGTCAAAGGCTGTCGTAGTTAAGTGAGCATTCCTGATTCAGTGACCGCACTGGCTCAAGCGCGAATGGATGCGCGAGCTGCCAAGGATTTTGCCTTGGCCGATAAGTATCGTGATGAACTATTGCAGGCAGGGTTTGAGGTTGTTGATGTTGCTGGGGGCTATGAATTGCGCCCTAAGAAGCCTTATATAACACTTGCTTACCCTCGTGATATTCGAACAATAGATTTAGAAAAAGATGTCACAGTCGGATTGATAGTTGATGGTTTTACAGATGATGCCCTAGAAACAGTTAAAACAATTAAAGAACATAGCGACTGTGCAATAGCAATAATTTCAATTGGTGATGCAGGTGCACTATTTGAACAAATGGATAAGCGAACTTACTTAATTTCAGTTAATCCAGGCGCGGCCTGGGGGGATTGCGCCAATGTATTTCTAGAAAAGGTTAATAGTAAGTATGTAATCATTATGGATCCATCAACACGTTTTACAGCAGATGCCATTTCTCCAGTAGTAGTAGAGCTAGAAAAAGGTGAGTATGTTGCTGTTGGTTGGCGTGGTGGACTTGTTAATACAGATGATCAATGGCGTAGCGTTGATGACAAGGGCCCAGGTGAGGTCGATGTGCTCTTCTCATACTTCATGGCATTTAATAGAGAAGCGATGATCGAAGTAGGTGGATTTAATCCGCGCGCTTTGTATTATCGCAACGCTGATATGGAGTACTCGTTAAAGATACGACAAGCTGGTGGACGGTTGTTACAAATGGAGCTTCCTTTGATTCAGGATCGACACCATGGGTACCACGATACTGATCCCGAGTACCGCGAACTTCAATCTAAGAAGAATTACGACCGCATCCTTGATAAGTACAGAGGCAAAAGCGCAATTTTGTCTCCGCGCAGGTAACCTTCTTACATGACCGAGTTATCCAATTACACCAGCTTGCGCGTGGGTGGCCCGGCACAAAAGATGGTTCAGGTATCCACCGAGTCAGAAATCATCGCCGCAATTGAGGAGGCGGGGGATTCACCTATTTTGATTATTGGTGGCGGAACTAACCTGCTTATCTCAGATAAGGGCTTTGCAGGTACAGTTATTCGGATCTCAAACAATTCTGTGCAATCTGAGGTAGATGCCTGCAGTGGTGCAACTCTGACAATTGGTGCTGGTGAAGATTGGGATGTATTTGTTCAGGCAACAATCGATCGTGGATTTGCAGGATTAGAGACTCTCAGTGGTATTCCTGGAACAGTAGGAGCTGCGCCTATTCAAAATATTGGTGCCTATGGCCATGAAGTAGCAGAGTTTATTACTCGAGTTCGTACCTATGATCGTCAAGCTAAAGCTATAAAGACATTTACAAATGCAGAATGCGAATTTACTTATCGAAACTCTCACTTCAAATCCCATCCTGGACGCTATGTTGTCTTAGATGTGCAGTTCCAGATTCGAATCGGTGAAATGAGTGATCCGATTACTTATCTAGAGCTGGCTAAAAAGTTAGAGATCCAACCTGGTGAGAAAGCAACAGTTAAGCAAACACGAGCTGCGGTGCTAGAGCTTCGAGCAAGTAAAGGAATGTTGTTGTCACAAGATGATCATGATTCGTGGTCTGCCGGATCTTTCTTTACTAATCCTATTATTTCTCAACAGGCAGCAGATGCTTTACCCAACGCAGCACCTAAATGGCCATTGCTTGATGGAAGGGTAAAGATTTCCGCTGCATGGTTGATTGAAAACTCTGGTACCCACAAGGGTGATGAGGTTGGTGGTGCACGTATTTCTACAAAGCATGTTCTGGCTTTATCAAATGCTGGAAATGCAACCGCAGCAGATATCGCACAGCTTGCAAAGCGGGCGCGTGATCAAGTCAAAGAGGTATTTGGAATAACCCTTGAAGCTGAAGTAAACCTTGTTGGAGTAGAGATTTAGCCTTCAGTCAGTAGCTTTTTGATACGGCCGATACCTTCGACAATATCTTCATCGCTAGTTGCATATGAAAAACGTAGATATCCAGATGGACCAAAGGCTTCACCTGGAACCGCTGCAACCTCAACCTCTTCAAGAAGTAATGTGGCTAATTCAGCTGATGTTGTAGGTGTTTTCCCGCGAATGGTCTTACCCAGCACTCCCTTAACAGATGGGTAAACATAAAAAGCACCTGTTGGCGTTGGGCATTCAAACCCTGGAATCTCATTGAGTAAACCAACAATCAGTTTGCGACGGCGATTAAAGGCTTCTCCCATCTTATGGACCGCATCAAGGTTTCCAGTTAATGCAGCGATTGCGGCACGCTGTGAAACATTTGAAACATTTGATGTTAAGTGTGATTGCAAATTAGTTGCTGCCTTGATTACATCTTTAGGCCCGATCATCCAACCTACGCGCCAACCAGTCATCGCATATGTCTTTGCTACTCCATTAATGATGATGCAGGTGTCGGCAAGTTCGGGAACAAGAACTGGCATTGATGGTGCTGTTGCACCGTCATAAAGCAGGTGCTCATAAATCTCATCGAGTATTACCCAGATATTATTTTTCAACGCCCACTGACCGATTGCTTTAACTTGCTCTGGTGAGTACACAGAGCCAGTTGGGTTTGATGGTGAGCAAAAGAGAAGCGCCTTTGTCTTTGATGTTCGTGCAGCTTCAAGTTGTTCAACGGTGACTAGATAGTTCTGAGTCTCATCTGCAAAGACCTCAACAGTGACACCACCTGCCAACTTCACGCACTCTGGGTAGGTAGTCCAGTACGGAGATGGAAGAAGAACTTCATCACCCGGATCGATAATTGCAGCAAATGATTGATAGACAGATTGCTTTCCGCCATTTGTGACTAAAACTTGATCTGCGGTGATTTCATAATTGCTGTCACGCTTTGTCTTTGCAACGATCGCATCTCGTAGATCAGGCAACCCTGGCGTTGGTGTGTAGCGGTGGTTTGCTACAACCTTTGTGGCAGCCGCTGCTGCTTCAACGATGTAATCAGGTGTTGGAAAATCAGGCTCTCCTGCACCAAATCCAATTACTGGGCGGCCAGCAGCTTTGAGCGCTTTGGCCTTTGCATCAACGGCCAAAGTGGCTGATTCTGCGATCGCTGCGATGCGGGCTGAGATACGTGGAGTCATGGGCGTAAGTCTGCCGTATTTCAGGCGCGAGTTAGACCTGAACCCCTCCTTGCCTCTACACTTCGACGCTCACGAGGGTTTGCTTTTCCCTATGGTTTCGCCATGCTCTCGCGAAGGGCAGTAGCTCAATTGGCTAGAGTTGCCGTCTCCAAAGCGGCCGGTTGGGGGTTCGAGTCCCTCCTGCCCTGCACAAGTTTTAAGGTTTTAAAGGAAGTTCTAACGAAGTTCGAAAGGAAATGACGATGACAGAGTCAGTTGAGCAAGTAGCCGAGAAGCTCGGTCTATTTGCGCGCGTTGGACTTTTCTATCGCCAAGTAGTTTCAGAGCTCCGTAAGGTTGTTTGGCCTACACGTAAACAGCTGACTACATATACAGCTGTTGTTCTCGTGTTTGTCTCCTTCGTTATCGCAGTGGTGTCTCTTATCGACCTTGTTCTAGGAAGACTTGTCTTCTGGGTATTTGGATAAGGCAAGACAATGACCGAAGAGATCAAAGCAGATGCATTTGAAGCGGCGCTGGCTGCCAATGCAACAGAGATTTCAACTCCAGTAGTTGAAGAGATCGTTGAGGCACCTATTGCCTCAACTGAGCCAGAACTTGCGCTCGCATCAGATGAAGATGGAGACATCGAATCAGATGAGAATGATCCAAATGCAGAATTCCGTCGCACCCTGCGCACCGCGCTTGGCGATTGGTATGTAGTCCACTCTTATGCAGGTTACGAGAAGAAGGTTAAAGGCAACCTTCACAACCGTATCGCTTCATTAAATATGGAGGATTACATCTTCCAGATTGAAGTACCTGAAGAAGAGGTGAAGGAGCTTAAGAACGGTCAGTTCAAGATGGTTAAGCGCAACATCTATCCAGGTTATGTTCTAGTTCGTATGGATTTAACTGATGAGTCATGGTCTGCGGTTCGTAACACTCCAGGTGTTACAGGATTTGTTGGCAATGCGCACCATCCATCACCACTGAGTATGGATGAGGTAGAAAAGATTCTGGCTCCACGTCCAGTCAAGAAGTCAGATAAGGAACAGATCCGCCTTATTGATTTCGAAGTTGGCGAGTCGGTAACAGTAATGGATGGTCCTTTTGCAACCCTTCCAGCATCGATCTCAGAGATCATGCCAGAGCAGGCAAAGCTCAAGGTTCTAGTTTCTATCTTCGGACGCGAAACTCCAGTAGAGCTTTCATTTGCCCAGGTACAGAAGATTTAATTAAAGAAAACCAAGAAAAAGAGGAAAAGAAATGGCACCAAAGAAGAAGGTAAGCGGCTTTATCAAGTTGCAGATTCAGGCTGGAGCAGCAACACCTGCACCACCAGTAGGTCCTGCGCTAGGTCAGCATGGTGTCAACATCATGGAGTTTGTGAAGGCATACAACGATGCAACAGCATCACAAAAGGGCCAGATCATTCCAGTTGAGATCACCGTGTACGAGGATCGCTCATTCACATTCATCACCAAGACACCTCCTGCATCACGTTTGATCTTGAAGGCTGCTGGAGTTGAAAAGGGATCTGCTGTTCCTCACAAGACTAAGGTTGCAAACATCACCATGGCTCAGGTCAAGGAGATCGCAACACAGAAGATGGCTGACCTCAATGCTAATGACATTGATCAAGCTGCGAAGATCATTGCGGGTACAGCTCGCTCAATGGGAATCACAGTTAACGGCTAACTTAATTAAAGTTCTCGCCACCAAATCGGTGAAGAGATGTGGGAGGACCTCGCTGGTCCGCTAACCACAACCACTACTTCAAGAAAATCAAAAGCTTTCTTGAGAGAAATAGAGGATGAAATGAAGCGCTCAAAGAACTACTTAGCGGCAGCTGAAAAGGTAAAGAAGGATCACCTTTACACACCACTAGAGGCGGTAACACTCGCCAAGGAAACATCAACAGTTAAGTACAACGCATCTGTAGAAGTTGCATTGGTACTTGGAGTTGACCCAAAGAAGGCAGACCAAGCGATCCGCTCAACAGTTAACCTTCCACACGGAACAGGTAAGACCGCTCGCGTTTTGGTTTTCGCGAATGGTGCAAATGCAGATGCAGCTCGTGCTGCAGGTGCAGATATCGTCGGTGGAGATGAACTAATTGATGAAGTATCAAAGGGACGTCTTGATTACGATGCCGTTGTTTCAACACCAGATCTCATGGGTAAGGTCGGTCGCCTCGGTAAGGTTCTAGGACCTCGTGGTTTGATGCCAAATCCAAAGACAGGAACAGTAACTACCGATGTAGCTAAGGCTGTTGAAGATATTAAGGGCGGAAAGATTGAGTTCCGTGTTGATAAGAACTCAAACCTTCACTTCCTCATTGGCAAGGTTTCATTCACAGCGCAGCAGCTAGCAGAGAACTACGCAGCAGCAATGGATGAAGTACTTCGTGCAAAGCCAAACTCTTCAAAGGGTCGCTACGTACAGAAGGCTGTAGTTTCAACAACTATGGGACCTGGAATCGCTGTAGATCCAAACCTAGTTCGCGAACCATCAGCTAACTAAAGAAAATTAAAGGGAAGGGCCTCGGCATCGCGCCGGGGCCCTTCTTATTTTCCTCCACTTACTTAGGATGGTAACTAGACTTCGTACATGGCATCAATCGTTGAAACTGCGCCACTGGTCTTAAATGTTGGAGTTGTGTTGACCGCTGCAGCAACAATGGGTTACGCAGCCCGTCGCTTAGGTTTGCCATCTGTCATTGGATACTTGTTAACTGGATTGTTGGTTTCACCTTTCACACCAGGTTTTGTTGCAGATAACAGTCAATTAGCTTTGTTAGCAGATATTGGTGTTGTCTTATTGTTATTTGAGGTAGGAATCGAGTTAGATCTCAAGAGAATTAGCCGAGAATACAGATCCCTTTTCTGGGGTGTTCCAACTCAAATGGCCTTTGGAATGATTGTGGGCACACCGATTTTTCTTTGGCTAGATGTTCCAATTTACGGTGCACTTCTTTTGTCGCTATCTATCGCGATGTCATCCAGCGTTGTTATTGTCAATATAACTCGTAGTCCCCGACGTGCAACCGATACTCCAACTGAAGAAGCATTGCTAGGTTGGTCACTAGTGCAGGACATAGTTGGAGTTGCAGCTGCCGCATTGATTCTTACCTTGTTTGGAAACAGCGATTCTACGGTTATTGGTGCAATCGTTGGATTAGTGGCATTCGGAGCAATCGCAATTGCAGCTTCTAGATTGCTCCCAATAGTTTTACGCGCAGTTCGCTGGGATACAGATTTCTTCTTGATTTACTCAGTTTCTTTTGGCTTGGTGTTAGCAGCCCTCGGAACGGTTGTGTTTGATATTCCGATGGCGCTTGCCGGCTTTGTCGCTGGTGTGGCAATCAACAATAGCCGAGATTCAGAGGATGTTAGAAAAGCAATTTTGCCTTTCAGGGATTTATTTGCAGTTTTGTTCTTTGTAGTTATTGGAACTCTGATTCAGCCATCACTTCTTGCTGAATCCTGGAGATTTGCACTTCTAATTCTTGGATTAATGATTGTTCTCAAAACCCTTCCGATTATGGCTTTGGCAAAGTTAGGCAGAATGAAGGTGAAGCCAGTACGCCTGGGTATCGGTGTTAGCCAAATCGGAGAGTTCTCATTTGTGCTCGGAAGCCTTGCCTACGCCGAAGAGGTCATCTCAATCTCCCAGTACACGGGGCTGTTAGTTGCGGTGGTTCTTTCGATTATGGCTTCGACCATCTTGGTCAGACAAGCGCCAAAAAGGGCGATTTGACCCTCAAGGCTGCTCGGCCGTAGCCTTACGCCATAACCAAAGACCGCAGGTCTAGATCAACCGCAAGGGAGATCTAAATAAATGAGGAAATCTCAGCCCGCGTAGGTGTTCATGTTAATCCGTGGCGCTTACGCGTTACGGATTTTTTTATTTCCTACGGTCACCAATGAAACAGGAAAGGTGAACCGAATGGCTCGCCCAGATAAGACATCAGCAGTTGCTGAACTCGCGGAGGATTTCCGTACAGCTAATGCAACAGTGCTAACTGAATATCGTGGCCTTTCTGTTACATCAATGAAGGAACTTCGCCGTGCACTTGGTTCAACAACCAAGTACTCAGTAGTGAAGAACACTCTTACAAAGATTGCAGCAAAGGATGCTGGCGTAGAGATCGCAGATGATCTTCTAGTCGGTCCATCAGCTGTCGCATTCATCAAGGGTGATCCGATTGATGCAGCAAAGAGCCTCCGTGATTTTGCAAAGGAGAATCCATTCCTAGTTATTAAGGGTGGAATCTACGAAGGCAAGTCTGTAACTCCAGCAGAAATCATGCAGCTCGCTAACCTCGAGTCTCGTGAAGTTCTATTGGCAAAGCTTGCTGGTGCAATGAAGGGATCGCTTGCTAAGGCAGCGCGCATATTTGACGCACTTCGTATCAAGCTCGAAGCAGAACAAGGTGTGTCCGAGCCAGCAGCAAACAATGCTGTGGCAGAGGTTTCAGCGCCAGCTGCGACTGCAGACTCGGTCGTAGTAACAGAAGAAGCAACACCAGAAGTTGTGGCTGAAGTTGCTGAAGTTCCAGCAGCAGAAGCAACTGAAGCATCCACAGAAACAGAAGAGAAGGAATAACGAATATGGCAAAGCTCAGCACAGAAGATCTATTGGGTCAGTTCAAGGAAATGACATTGGTCGAGCTCTCAGAGTTCGTTAAGTCATTTGAAACTGAATTCGATGTAACAGCAGCGGCTCCAGTAGCGGCAGCAGCAGCAGGTGGCGCAGCAGCAGGTGGCGCAGCAGATGCAGCTCAAGATGAGTACACAGTTATCTTGGAAAACGCAGGATCACAGAAGATTGCAGTGATCAAGGAAGTCCGTGGACTAAATTCAAGCCTTGGCTTGAAGGAGGCAAAGGATCTAGTAGATGCATGTCCAGCAACCCTTCTAGAGAAGGCAAGCAAAGAGACTGCAGACAAGGCAAAGGCAGCTCTAGAAGCAGCTGGCGCAACAGTCACAATCAAGTAATTTCATTACTGAAAAAAACCCCGTTTGGCATTGCGCCAAGCGGGGTTTTTTCAAATACGAAAGGTTTTTATGACACGCACATTTGTAATTACAGGATCTGCTTCTGGAATAGGTCAATCCACCGCACACAAGTTAAAGAGCCTTGGTAACACAGTGATTGGTGTAGATATCCATAATGCAGATGTCATCGCAGATTTGAGCACCCATGGTGGACGAATACAAGCTGCCGAGAAAGCCATCGCTGCTTCTAATAATTCAATTGATGCGATTATTGCCTGTGCAGGTTTGGCTCATCCAACTGCAGCAACGGTCGCGGTTAACTACTTTGGAGTTACCGAGTTCATCAATGAGTTACTTCCAACTCTTACACAATCAAAAACTCCGCGTGTTGCAATTACCAGCTCCGTTGCATCAATCATGCCCAACAGCACTGAACTAGTTGAGGCGATGTGTGCAAATGATGAAGGCAAAGCTGTTGAGATCGCTCAAGCCCTAGTCGATGCAGGTGCTGGCGGTGAGCAGTTAATTTATGGATCAACAAAAAGAGCAATTAGTCGTTGGATTCGACAACAATGTCTGAAACCACATTGGGCAGCCGCTGGAATTCCGATCAACGCTGTTGGTCCTGCGATTGTTCAGACACCCATGGTGGAGCAGATCATTAAAACTCCTGAAGAGCGCGATGGTCTGGCCAAGTTGGTGCCGATGCCGCTCAATGGATTTATGGAGCCAGAGGTTGTGGCCTCTTTGCTGATCTGGCTGACCGGGGTTGAAAACACCCATGTAACTGGGCAGACCATCTATATCGATGGTGGATTTGAGCGGATTGTGCGTGGAGAAGATGTGTGGAGCTGGAGGGAATAGATCCACATTTTTGCCCAATCTGCTGACAAAGCCCCCGCTTAGGGGTATAAGCCTTGGGTTGGACAGGGCGGGGGTGGTTTAGATACCCTTCACCTTCGCACAAATTTCTATGGTCAGGGCATATAGCGGCTGAGACCTATTAGGTGTGCGTTCCCGCAAATTGTCTGAAAGGACATCTCTTGGCCGCGTCTAAAAAAACCTCAGTAGCACCCCGTCGAATCTCATTCGCCAAGATCCGCGAACCCCTAGAAGTTCCTAATCTATTAGCGCTGCAAACTGAAAGCGTTGATTGGCTATTGGGTAATGATGCATGGCGTTCACGTATCGCAGCAACCGATTCAATGAATCGTGGAGAGATCCCAACAACTTCAGGTCTTGAAGAAATCTTTGAAGAGATTTCTCCGATCGAAGATTTCCAGGGAACTATGTCTCTCTCATTCCGCGATCACCGTTTCGAGCCACCTAAGTACTCAATTGATGAGTGCAAAGAGCGCGATATGACATACGCACAACCACTATTCGTAACTGCAGAGTTTACAAACAACATCACTGGTGAAATTAAGTCACAAACAGTATTTATGGGTGACTTCCCAGTTATGACAGCTCGCGGAACATTTGTTATTAACGGAACTGAGCGCGTTGTTGTTTCTCAGTTGGTTCGCTCACCTGGTGTTTACTTCGAGCGCACCATTGAAAAGGCTTCTGACAAGGATGTATTCACATCAAAGGTAATTCCTTCACGTGGTGCTTGGCTTGAGTTTGAAGTTGATAAGAAGGATCTTGTTGGTGTTCGCATCGACCGTAAGCGTAAGCAATCTGTAACAGTGTTCCTAAAGGCACTCGGTTGGACTGAAGAACAAATCCTTGAAGAGTTCGGCGAGTTTGAATCAATGCGCGCAACCCTTGAAAAGGACACTGTTAAGACACAGGATGAGGCCTTGCTCGATATCTACCGCAAGCTTCGTCCAGGTGAGCCTCCAACAAAGGAAGCTGCACAAAACTTGATCGAAAACCTTTACTTCAACCCTAAGCGTTATGACTTGGCCAAGGTCGGTCGCTTCAAGGTAAATAAGAAGCTAGGCCTTGATCTGGAGCTTTCATCATCACTACTTACTATCTCTGACATCGTTGCGACTTTGCGCTACTTAGTAGCACTTCACCGCGGCGATCTATTGATGGAGTACGGCCGCGAGGTTCGCGTAGAAAAGGACGATATCGATCACTTCGGTAACCGTCGTCTTCGTACAGTTGGTGAGTTGATTCAGAACCAGGTTCGCATCGGTCTGTCACGTATGGAGCGCGTAGTTCGCGAACGTATGACCACACAAGATGTCGAAGCGATTACGCCTCAGACTCTGATCAACATTCGTCCAGTGGTTGCGTCAATCAAGGAGTTCTTCGGAACATCTCAGTTGTCACAGTTCATGGATCAGACAAATCCTTTGTCAGGACTTACACACAAGCGAAAATTCGTCCAGTAGTTGCGTCAATCAAGGAGTTTTTCGGAACATCTCAGTTGTCACAGTTCATGGATCAAACAAATCCTTTGTCAGGACTTACACACAAGCGCGTCTTTCAGCACTTGGACCTGGTGGTCTCTCACGTGACCGCGCAGGTTTCGAAGTTCGTGACGTTCACCCATCTCACTACGGACGTATGTGCCCAATTGAAACTCCTGAAGGACCAAACATCGGTCTTATCGGTTCACTTGCAACATATGGTCGCGTTACTGCATTTGGATTTATCGAGACCCCTTACCGCAAGGTTGTTAAGGGTCGCGTAACAGATCAGGTTGATTACCTAACCGCTGATGAAGAAGATGAACACATCATCGCGCAGGCAAACGCACCGCTAACTGATGACAATCACTTTGCCGAACCACGCGTACTTGTACGTCGTCGCGGTGGAGAAGTTGAATACATTCCAGGTGAAGAAGTTGATTACATGGATGTTTCACCACGTCAGATGGTGTCTGTTGCAACTGCAATGATCCCATTCCTTGAGCACGATGATGCAAACCGTGCCTTGATGGGCTCTAACATGATGCGTCAATCAGTTCCTCTGATGCGTGCAGAAGCACCAGTAATTGGTACAGGTATGGAGTTCCGTGCAGCTGTGGATGCGGGCGATGTTGTTACCGCAAGTAAAGCTGGCGTTGTAACTGAGGTTTCTGCTGATGAAGTTAAGGTCATGGCAGATGACTCGACCTACCAAACATATTCATTGCATAAGTTCACACGTTCAAACCAGGGAACTTCATATAACCAAAGAGTTATTGTCTCTGAAGGACAGCGCGTTGAAATTGGCTCAGTTATCGCTGATGGTCCATGTACCGATCAGGGTGAGATGGCGCTTGGTAAGAACCTGCTTGTGGCATTTATGTCATGGGAAGGTCACAACTACGAAGATGCGATCATCCTTTCTCAGCGCCTAGTTCAGGATGATGTTCTTACATCAATCCATATCGAAGAGTATGAAGTTGATGCTCGCGATACAAAGCTTGGTGCAGAGGAAATTACTCGCGATATCCCTAACGTTTCTGAAGAAGTTCTTGCAGATCTCGATGAGCGAGGAATCATCCGCGTAGGTGCAGATGTAGTTCCTGGCGATATCTTGGTTGGAAAGGTAACTCCTAAGGGAGAAACTGAACTAACACCTGAGGAGCGTTTGCTCCGTGCAATCTTTGGTGAGAAGGCTCGCGAAGTTCGCGATACATCTCTCAAGGTTCCACACGGTGAATCCGGAAAGGTTATCGGCGTAAAGATCTTTGAATCTGAAGAAGGTTTCGAGCTTGCAGCTGGCGTTAACCAATTGGTTCGCGTGTACGTTGCACAGAAGCGCAAGATTCAAGATGGTGACAAGCTTGCTGGTCGCCACGGTAACAAGGGTGTTATCTCAAAGATTCTTCCAGT
>LIAM01000017.1 GCA_001438925.1 Actinobacteria bacterium BACL15 MAG-120619-bin91
TATGGCTGGTTTGTGTATTTGAATGAAAAGGCGAAGGCAAAGCCTTCTAAGAAAAGAGCTGCCCAACAAGCAGATTAAGCCTGGCCTGCCGCCTTCATATCTTTACGAAGCTCAGGTGGCAAAGCAAAAAGCAATGACTCTTCAGCTGCGGTGACCTCTTGGACATCGCGGTAACCATGTTCGGCAAGGGTTGCTAAAACATCCTTCACCAAAATTTCGGGAACAGATGCGCCACTTGTCACACCAATAGTTTCAACATTTGTAAACCAGTGATCCTGAATCTCTTCAGCGTAATCAATCAGATGTGAAGCCTTAGCACCATATTCAAGTGCAACCTCTGCGAGGCGTACTGAGTTTGATGAATTTTGTGAGCCGACAACAATTACTAGATCTGCTTGAGGTGCGATGACCTTGATCGCCTCTTGGCGATTTTGGGTTGCATAACAAATATCATCGCTAGGTGGTGCTTGGATATCTGGGAAACGTTCCTTAAGGATCGCAACTGTTTCCATAGTTTCATCAACAGATAAAGTTGTTTGAGAAAGCCAGATCAGATTCTTTCCTGGAGTTGGCACGATGGTGCGAGCACCCTCTAGGCCATCGACGATGCGGACCTTGTCTGGTGCTTCTCCCGCAGTTCCCTCAACCTCTTCATGGCCATGGTGACCAATTAATAAAATCTCTGCATCCTCTGTCGCAAAACGACGAACCTCGTGGTGAACCTTGGTCACCAATGGGCAGGTTGCATCAATTGTCTTAAGGTTTCGCGCAGCTGCTTCTTCATGCACCATTGGTGAAACTCCGTGGGCTGAGAAAACTACGGTCTGACCCTCTGGAACCTCATCTGTCTCATCAACAAAGATCGCACCCTTTGCCTCTAGCGAGGTAACGACGTGAACGTTGTGCACAATCTGCTTGCGAACATAGACCGGTGCGCCATAGAGAGCCAAGGCTTTTTCAACGGTAATCACTGCGCGATCTACCCCTGCGCAATATCCGCGAGGCGCTGCCAGCAGAACTCTCTTAGCCATGGGGGCAGTCTATTAGGCTCATCCCATGTTCGAAACTTCAAGTGAGGCGCCAGCGACGGTTCGTACCGTTTCAGAGGCGATCAAGGAGTATGTCGATCGCTTAGGCCCTATTTGGATTGAGGGCGAAATCAGCGAACTCAATGAACGCAGCGGAATGATGGCCTTTATGCGGCTGCGTGATCCCAGCGTTGATATGTCTATTTCAGTGATGTGTCATAAATCAGTTATCGCCGCTGTTAAACCTTTGCCTGATAACGCTCGCATCGTTATGTATGCAAAGCCATCGTGGTACACAAAAAATGGATCGCTCTCTTTTTCTGCTCGCGAAATCCGCCAGGTCGGAGTCGGCGAACTTCTTGCACGTTTAGAGGCGTTGAAAAATCTATTGGCTGGCGAGGGGTTGTTTAACTCAGATCGCAAGGTTGCGCTTCCATTGCTGCCCAAGGTGATCGGTTTGATTTGTGGGCGCAACACCGATGCAGAAAAAGATGTTGTTGAAAATGCAAAGCGCCGCTGGCCCAGTGTTCAATTTGAAATTCGCGAGGTAACGGTTCAAGGCGCAGCTGCGGTCAGCGAAGTATCAGATGCGCTACGCGAATTAGAAGCCAATAAAGATGTTGAGGTCATCATCATTACCCGTGGCGGTGGCTCCTTTGAAGATCTACTGCCATTTAGCGATGAGGGTCTGGTGCGATTGGCCGCATCCTGCACCACCCCAATTGTTTCTGCGATTGGCCATGAAAAGGATTCTCCTCTTTTAGATCTAGTAGCTGATTACCGAGCATCAACTCCAACAGATGCGGCCAAAAGAGTTGTTCCAGATATCAGCGAAGAGATCGCAATGATTGAGGCGCTGCAAGATCGTGCCCGCCGCACATTGGTCAATCGACTAGATCTTGAGTTAACCCGCATTACCAACTTTAGAAACCGCCCCGTGATGAAAGACCCGCATGTATTAATCACCACAAGGGCTGAAATCATTGCTGGGCTGCGCGATAGATCAAACCGCTCCTTTGGGGCTTCAATAAAATTGGCGAAAGAGGAGCTCAAGCAGATCAAAGCTCGTGTGCGGGCTTTATCTCCGCAATCAACATTGGATCGCGGGTACTCGGTAGTGCAGTTACCCGATGGCCAGATCGTGACAGATCCAAAGAGGTTGAAGGCGGGCGATGAGTTACGACTTCGTCTTGCAAAGGGCGAGACCAAAGCCACAGCACAAGGTAACTAAGAGAGAGTAGATTTAACCCATGGCCGAAGCAAAGAAGATCTCCTATGAAGCAGCCCGTGATGAGCTTGCTGAAGTTGTTGAATCCCTTGAAGCTGGCAGCGCAACCCTTGAAGAGTCATTGAAGTTGTGGGAGCGCGGCGAAGAGTTAGCCAAGATCTGCCAGGAATGGCTCGATGGGGCTAAGAAAAAACTTGACGCGGTAAAGCCTGAATAAGAAGACCGATGCCAAACTTTTCCTACTCAGATCTTCTGCCCCTCGGCGAGGACACAACTAAGTACCGCCTTGTAAGTCGCGAGGGCGTATCGGTTGTAAAGCTTGGCGATAAAGAGTTTTTGCAGGTTGAACCATCAGCCCTTGAAAAACTGACATCTGAGGCGATCCATGACATCAACCATTACCTTCGCGCAGAACATCTGCAGCAGTTGACAAATATTGTTAAAGATCCAGAGGCCTCACCTAATGATCGCTTTGTTGCGATCGATCTCTTGAAAAATGCCAATATTGCCGCCGGTGGTGTCCTTCCGATGTGCCAGGACACAGGAACCGCGTTGGTCATGGGCAAGAAGGGCCAGTTTGTTTTAACAACTGGCAAGGATGAGGTCGCTATTTCTCAAGGTATCTACGATGCCTACACAACCTTAAATCTTCGTTATTCGCAGATGGCCCCAGTAACAACATGGGAGGAAAAGAACACCGGCAATAATCTGCCAGCCCAGATCGAAATCTATGCAGATAGCGATCACCAGGATGAGTACAACCTTTTGTATATCGCCAAAGGTGGCGGCAGCGCTAACAAATCATTTTTATATCAAGAGACAAAGGCTGTGTTAAACCCAGCATCATTTATGAGTTGGTTGGATGCGAAGCTTCGTTCTATTGGAACAGCCGCCTGTCCTCCGTACCACCTTGCAATTGTGATCGGTGGAACAAGTGCCGAACACACAGTGAAGACAGCAAAGCTTGCCAGCACCAAGTACTTGGATTCATTGCCAACATCAGGAGATGCTGCAACTGGCCATGGCTTCCGCGATCTTGAATTAGAGCAAAAGGTTCTTGAACTAACCCGCACCCTAGGAATCGGCGCTCAGTTTGGTGGCAAGTACTTCTGCCACGATGTGCGCGTTGTTCGCTTGCCTCGACATGGTGCATCGCTGCCGATTGCAATCGCGGTTTCCTGTTCTGCAGATCGTCAGGCAAAGGCCAAGATCACCAAGGATGGTGTTTTCCTGGAAGAGTTAGAGCGGGATCCTGCACACTTCTTGCCCGAGACAACTGATGAGCATCTCAATGATGCTGTTGTGGCGATTGATTTAAATCAGCCAATGGAACAGGTTTTAGCTGAGCTTTCAAAGCACCCGGTAAAGAGCCGTCTTTCATTGACGGGAACTCTGGTTGTGGCCCGCGATCTAGCGCACGCAAAGATCAAGGAGGCGATGGATGCAGGTAAGCCAATGCCTGAATACATGAAGAGGTACGCTGTTTATTACGCAGGTCCTGCTAAAACCCCTGAGGGGTATGCATCTGGCTCCTTTGGACCAACAACTGCAGGTCGCATGGATTCCTACGTTGATTACTTCCAGGCCAATGGCGGATCCATGGTGATGCTGGCAAAGGGCAATCGATCAAAGGCTGTTACCGATGCTTGTAAATCACATGGTGGTTTTTACCTTGGATCTATCGGAGGCCCAGCAGCTCGTCTGGCCTTGGATTGCATCACAAAGGTTGAGGTTTTAGATTTTGAGGAGCTTGGAATGGAAGCGGTCTGGAAGATCGATGTAGTTGATTTTCCTGCATTTATTGTTGTCGATGACAAGGGCAATGATTTCTTCGCGGAGTCTTCGAAATTGGTCACAATTGGTACAAAGCCAGAAGTTTGATGAAATGAATGTAGCGAGCGTTTAAAAATCTTAATGCAGCAGGAAGCGGTTTAGTACCAGTTGCTGCGCTTGTGCTTTGCCCACGCCTTACATGGGGTCTCATAGCGAATGCTGATGTAGCGAAGTCCCCATCGGATCTGAGTTACAGGGTTGGTGCGCCAATCAGTTGAGATGATATTCATCTTGCTCGCTGGTAGCGCCTGAGGAATTCCATGTGCTCCAGATACCTTATTGCGGGATTTGTAGTTCCAATTACTTTCCTGGGTCCACAATTCATTGAGGCAGTTGTACTGTCTCTCATTAAATCCATACTCATCAATCAGGATGCTCTTGGCAACCTTCTTTGCGCCAAATGGTGTTCGGGCTAACTCGACCTGGCGGCTAACAGCAGATACCAAAGCCATCTGAGTTGAGAAGATCACACCGGATGCTGTGGCTGAGAGATCATCCTCGCTAAATAAAGATGCGGCTGTCTCTGGCTCAACGATCGATGCGACCTGTGGAGCCTCAACCTCAACGGTTGAGGAGATGGTGAGTTCAAGACCGCTGGCAGCTGGCAGCAGGGTGGCGACCAAAAGCATCGCTGATGAGGTGCCAAGGATCGCAATCGATTTGGCTCTCTTTGAAACTGAGTTCATATCCGTGCTCCCTTCCTCATCTCATCACCCGCAGATACTCACCCACGGTTTCCTGCCATGGCCAATCAGCCTCACAAGAGGCTCCAATAACCAGGGGGAATGGCTTTATGGTGCGGTAGCAAGGGTTCATCGGCAAATCAAAGTGTGCGGGAGTCGGAAATTCTCAGGAAATCAGTGAGCTGTGGATAGGTAAAAGCGCAGGTCAGGTAGGGAGATGTCCGATATGTCCGAAATGTGACTGTGAGATTGTTTTTGGGGTGTTTTGCTCCCCTATCTCTCGGTTAATTTCCGACCGGGCCCTCCAACATCTCAGTGACCAGGGCTGCGATCGGCGAGCGCTCGCTTCTGGTCAAGGTGACATGGGCAAAGAGCGGGTGGCCCTTCAAGGTTTCAACCACCGCGACAACTCCATCATGGCGGCCGACCCGAAGGTTGTCTCGTTGGGCAATATCATGGGTTAGAACCACTCGAGATGCAGTTCCAATTCGCGACAGGACCGTCAGCAGGACCCCTCGTTCTAGGGATTGAGCCTCATCTACGATGACAAAGGAGTCGTGAAGTGAGCGACCGCGGATATGGGTCAGGGGCAGAACCTCGATAAGGCCGCGGTCGATAATCTCATCTATCACCGGCTGACTAACTAGTGCGCCCAAGGTGTCAAAAACCGCCTGGGCCCACGGCGACATCTTCTCGCCCTCCGAGCCGGGCAGGTATCCCAGCTCTTGGCCGCCAACTGGATAGAGCGGGCGGAAGATGACCACCTTTTTGTGAAGACGCTTTTCCATCACCGCTTCTAATCCAGCGCACAGTGCAAGGGCGGATTTTCCAGTTCCGGCCCGGCCACCTAAGGAGACAATTCCAATACTTTCATCCAACAAGATATCTAGAGCGATCCGCTGTTCAGCGCTTCGGCCATGAAGACCAAAGGCTTGGCGATCTCCGCGGACCAACTTCAACTGTTTGTCGGCGGTGACTCGGGCAAGGGCCGATCCCTTTTCCGAATGCAGTACTACTCCGGTGTGAACCGGCAGTTGGTGGGCGGCTTCATGATCGGCAAAATCGCCAGAGTACAGATCATCAATGACAGAGGAGGAGACATCTAGCTCCTCAATTCCGGTCCAACCGCTATTGGAGACAAGCTCTGCCAAATACTCCTGGGCTTCTACTCCAACTGAGGATGCCTTTACTCGAAGTGGCAGATCCTTAGTAACCAAGATGACATCTTTTCCATCTGACATCAGATTCTTTGAGATCGCAAGAATTCTTGAGTCATTGGTGCCATCACGCAGGAAACCATGTGGCAGGGTTGAAAGATCGGTGTGGTTGAGTTCTACTGAAAGGGTTCCACCTTCAGGGGTAATTGTCAGCGCTTTATCTAGCCTGCCATGGCTCACCCGCAGATCATCAAGGGCGCGCAAAGCGGCGCGGGCAAAGTAGCCCAATTCAGGGTGATCACGTTTGGTTTCTAGCTCTCCGATAACTGCGATCGGGATGATGACCTCGTGCTCGGCAAATCTATAGAGCGCCCCGGGGTCTGCGAGCAAAACACTGGTATCTAAAACAAAGGTTTTCTTAGCTTTTTGACCCTTAGCAGCCAATGCTTGCTCCTAGATTTAATTGTGATCGAAGGGTAAAACTTCTGACAATCAAAAGGTAGAACTATTGAGCAGCAATTGTGTGCAGACACGCGAGTTGTAAAAGTTAAATCTTGGTATCGATTTAAGAACCGAAACGGCGTTGTCTCACAGAGTAAGAACGAAGGGCTCGGAGGAAATCAACTCTTCGAAAATCTGGCCAATAGGCTTCGCAGAAGTAAAACTCAGATAACGCGCTTTGCCACAACAAGAAGCCACCCAGACGTTGCTCGCCAGAGGTTCTGATTAATAGTTCGGGATCTGGTTGACCTGCGGTGTATAAAAACTTTGAAATATCCTTAGTTGTTAACCTATCTTTTGCATCCTTGATTGAATCCCCGGCAGACTCTTGCTCACTTAAATAAGATTTGACCGCATCTACGATTTCGCGACGACCGCCATAACTAATAGCAACATTGACTTCGACACCATCCTTGCGAATCGGCTTAAGTGAGCTGAGCTTTTCTGCAAGCCATGGGGGAAGTAGATCTAGCGCACCTACCGCTTTGATATTCCAGCGACCTGTGGCGGCTAACTCATCAACGGTGTTGCCAATAATTGTGAGCAGCTCATCAATCTCTTCCTGCGAGCGCTTGAAGTTATCGGTTGATAGCAACCACAAGGTCACAACCCTTACCTGGGCATCATCACACCACCCCAAAAATTCAATGATCTTGCTCGCGCCAGCTTTGTGACCATGAGGATCATTGTTAGTTGGATTTGATTTAGCCCAGCGACGATTTCCATCCAGGATCACACCGACATGGTGCGGGGTCTTGGAAAAATCCAGGGATCGAACTAAGCGCCACTCGTACAGTGGGTAGATAAAGGATTTAATGAGTTTACGAATACTGTCGAACAACTCTGCGCTCCGCAGCGATTGATGCAAATGGAAGTGTGCCCGCTAAAAGTAGCCACAAAATCTTCTTTATAGGCCATTTAGCTTTAACTGAGAATTGAAGAGCGACCAGCACATAGGCCAGATAAATCCAGCCATGGACAAAGGGGATCCAAGCAACAGCGGCCTTCCAATCAGGGTTGTTGAATAGATACACCACAGGCAGATCTACAAACCACAAAAGTAAGGACATTACGCCGGCGACTAGGGCCATAAATCTAAATCTCTTAACTGCGCTGATCATGGGGTAACTCTACGGCGATAGAAGGGGAGGTACAGCACAACAGCGGCCATCAGCCACCAAATCACCACATAAGAAAGGTGCTGCCAATAGAAGCCAGGGATTTTGGGGTTGATCTTCTCCTCCGTCACTCGGCTGCGCTCAAGATCGACCCCTTGAACCGCTTCAGATCGCGCCAGTATGTATCCATCATATAAATCTAGATCTGTTAAACCGACAACTACTGCGCTATCTAATCTCGAGATTATGCCGGGGGTGTTATTGGCACGGTCTGCAAACTGGCTAGCAACTAATACCCCCGTGAGATCAATATCTGTTGATTGAGCAATCTCGGGGTTGAGCAATCGCTCTGACCATAAACCTCGTACAACCAAGATTGCTGATCCCTCATCTACTTGAGCAAGTGCAACCTCCCAATCAGAAACAACACCATCTCCATCATCTTGATTGGGTGCTCTGAAATTAGCGATGTACCTTCCAGTTAAAGAGACTGTTCTGTTAAAGGCCTGCGCGTCTAAAGCCTCCCGAGGCTTTGCAACTGTTTGTAGGGGAACAAGTTCTGTATCAATTGTTCGGGCTACCTGTAAACCTGCCTTTAAATCGGCGGCCCGTTGAAGCTGCCAAAAACCTAAAACTACAAAGAGTGCGGCAATTGCCAATACCGCAGCACCTTGGAAAATCCTGGTAAGAAGATTATTCGGTTGAGTCATCGCTTCGATCTACGCCCATGAAGCGCTTATAAAAACTACGCAGCAAAAAGACAACAGCGATAAGCAAGATTCCGACCGTCAATGAGCCGGCCGATCCCATAAATATTTGTTCTTCTTGTTCCATGCGATAATCATGTCATGCAAAACCCAGATGCGTTCAGCTATGAAGAGCGGTACGGCGTTGCCAAGAGCACAAAGTGGCCAGCCATAGCCCTACTTTTCGCCATTCTGGGTATTGGTTGGCTGATGTGGTCTGCGCTGTATCACTCCAACCCGCCGCTTCGTTCTCAACTGGTCTCCTTCACAATCACCAATGATCGTGAAGCATCTGTGCGGTACTTCATCGAAAGAGGTGATAGCCAGCAGGTAGTTGTGTGCACGCTGATCGCCCGTGATTTCTATAAAAACATTGTGGGTCAGATCGATCAAGAGATCCCCGCTGGTGGATCAAAGGTTGAACTGGTCACCGTGGTTCCCACGCGTAGCGAAGCGGTCAATGCTGATGTATCCAGTTGTCGCGCTGCTTAAATAGCCAGTACCGTTACCTCTTATGACACAGACATGGTTAACCCAAGAGGCGGCAGATCGTTTGCGTGCCGAACTTGCCCAACTTGAAGGTCCGGGTCGTAAAGAGGTCACAGCAAAGATTGAGGCCGCACGTGCGGAAGGTGACTTAAAAGAAAATGGTGGCTACCACGCAGCTCGTGATGAGCAGGGCAAGATGGAGGCTCGCATCCGTCAGTTAAAGCAGATGCTTGAAAATGCACATATCGGAACACCACCAGCCAGTGCAGATGGAAAGGTTGGCGCTGGAATGGTCGTTACCGCGATTATCGCCGGCGATGAGATGAAGTTTTTAATTGGATCTCGTGAAATCTCATCTGGAGATCTAGATGTTTATAGTGAAAAATCACCATTAGGGTCGGCGGTTCTTGGCCAAGATATTGGCGCAAAGGTTTCATACACAGCACCTAACGGTCGTGAAATCTCCGTAGAGATTGTGGCAGCTGAGTTTTACTCTTAAGTCGCCTTTAAAACAAAGTATTAGTTTGAGTAGTTGTTGTACTTGCGAATACTTAATGGGATAAAAATCGCCATCAAGATAACCATGTATAGCAACGAAGTCTCTAAAGGATTTTGACTTGGCCACGAGTTAGCGGTTGCGCCAAACTCATTTTCCAGACCAAAGAGTTGGCGACATGCCGCCACCATCGTTGAGACCGGGTTCCATTCAGCAAAGTACTGAAGCGCTCTAGGCATACCTGTTGTAGGAGCAAAGGCGTTAGACAAGAAGGTCAATGGGAAGGTAACCAAGAAACCAACGCTTTGAACTGTACGAGCCTCTTTGACTGACAGACCAACCAAAATTCCGATCCATGACAAGGCGTAGCCAAACATAAATAAGAATAAGAAAGCCAAGGTTGTTTGGAGGATGCCCGATGTTGGACGCCAACCGACCGCAAAACCTGCCGCCGCCATAACTGCCAGCACCAAGATATTGAGCAGTGCATCACCAAAGGTTCGACCAATAATTACCGCACCACGTGAGATAGGCAGTGATCTAAAGCGATCGATCAACCCCTTCTTCATATCTTCAGCTAAGCCAACCGCCGTTGATGCCAAGGTAAAGGCAACTGTCTGCACAAAGATTCCAGGCATTAATAGCTGTACATATCCGCCAGGTTGGCCTGTATCAATTGATCCACCAAATACATAGCGGAATAACAACACAAACATAACTGGCTGGATAGTTGAGAAAACCAAAAGCTCTGGAACACGGGCCAACTGAAGAATTTGACGCTTGGTAATAATCATCGCATCATGGATCGCATCTTTCATCTCTTGCTACCTCTCTTCCCCTTCGCTACTGGTTCCTGGACAGTTTCCTCTGCGACATGTCCTGTGAGCGATAAAAACACATCATCAAGAGATGGGCGCTTTAAACCAATATCGAGTGGATGAATCTTTGCATCATCCATCGCTCGCAACGCCTCCATCAGATCCTTTGATCCATGCAGTACAGGTGCGCTAACAGTTCTCAAATCAACATGTGTTGCATGTCCACTAATCTTTGCGACGATCTGGTTGGTCTTATCTAAATCCGCAGGCTCTACAGTTATTTCTAGACGCTCTCCGCCCACCTGCTTTTTCAAAGTATCAGATGTTCCGCGAGCAATTACAGTTCCGCGGTCAATAACGGCGATCTCATCAGCGAGCTGATCAGCCTCTTCTAGGTACTGGGTAGTTAAAAGCAGCGTTACACCACCCTTTACAAGCTCCTGGATAACCTGCCACATATCCTGACGACCACGTGGATCTAAACCAGTTGTTGGCTCATCTAAGAATAAAATTTTAGGCTTAACAATCAGTGATGCCGCAAGATCTAGTCGACGGCGCATTCCGCCTGAGTATGTCTTAATGGGGCGACGTGCAGCTTCAGTTAAGTCAAACCGTTCGAGTAAGTCATTGGCACGATCAATAGAGCTCTGGCGACCAAGGTGATACAAACGTCCAAACATCACCAAGTTGTCCCAACCGGTTAATGTCTCATCAACAGCTGCATACTGACCTGATAAACCTATTTGCTCGCGAACCTTATCGGGGTGCTTAATGACATCGATTCCGGCAACTGTGGCTGAACCGGAGTCTGGCTTGAGCAAGGTTGCAAGAATTCTTACAGTCGTAGTCTTTCCCGCACCGTTAGGTCCAAGTACACCCAAAACAGTGCCTTCCTCAACATCTAGAGATAGATCATTGAGAGCTTTGACCTCGCCATTGCGATATGTCTTTACTAAGTGTTCGGCGATAACTGATTTCACTCCTGAATACTACCTCTAGCCCACCCTTGAACCAAACACTTTTAATCCTCAAACAAGTAGACTCGACTCTCTATGAAGATGCAATCACCATTTAAGGATCTGCCACGCGAGGTTTCAATTTTAGTCGCCGCTTCATTTTTTGTAGCTGTTGGTTTTGGAATTGTGATGCCCGCCATTCCGGTCTTTGCAAAGTCCTTTGGTGTAAATAACGCCGCTATCGGATTGATGGTTTCAGCCTTTGCAATTACACGATTTGCATCAGGGTTAATCTCTGGAGTTTTAGTTGACAAGTTTGGCGAGCGAGCGGTTTTCTCAACTGGAATCTTTATGGTCTCGACCTTTACCTTCATGGCAGGAATTGCCCAAAGTTACGAGCAATTACTTGTATTTCGAGCAGCTGGCGGGCTCGGATCGTCAATGTTCTCAGTTGCGGCAAGCTCGGTAATTCTGCGCTCTGTGAGTGATTCACAACGAGGCCATGCCCAATCTGTTTATCAAGGCTCATTTATTGTTGGTGGAATTGCAGGCCCTGCTATTGGTGGAGTTCTCTCCCTGATCTCTCTGCGTGCACCATTTTTTGTTTACTCAATTCTGTTGTTATGTTCAGGGTTGGTCGCGCTGATTTTCTTAAAGGGTGATTCCATCGGTGCCAAGGTAAAGAATGGTTCAGCAGAGTCTGCAACCACTGTTCGTGAAGCACTTGCGATGCCTGCCTACAGAATCGCACTTGTATTAGCCTTTATCGGAACCTGGGTTTTCTTTGGTATGCGCGCCTCAATCCTGCCGGTCTTTGTTACTGAAGAGCTGGGTTCGACAATAGCGATCGTTGGATATGGATTAGCAATATCAGCGATGGTGCAGGGTGCGGTACTTCTGCGGGCTGGTCGGTACTCAGATGCAAAGGGACGTCGCGCCGCCTCAATAATCGGTGCCAACATCGTCTTTCTCGGAATTTTGATTTTAACCTTTGCCGTAAATCCACTTATGTACATCCTTTCCATGATCGTTCTGGGCTTTGGTGGGGCTTATCTTTCAATTACACCAGCTAGCATCGTTGGCGACATCATTAAAGGAAAGGGCGGAAAGGTAATCGCAGTCTTTCAAATGGCAGGCGATGCCGGAATGATCTTTGGACCAATCATTATTGGCTGGATCTCGGATGTGTACTCATACAGAACCGCCTTTGGAGCATCAGCGGTTATCTTCGCAATCGCTTTAACGCTGGTCTATCAAATTCCAGAGACCAGAAATGTCGATGGGCCCCAGGTCAAAAACCTGAGGCCCATCGATGAAGATCTCTAATTAATTACTTCTAATTAGTCATTTCCGCGCAAGATAGAAAGCACGCGTAGGACCTCTAGGTACAACCACACGATTGTGACCATCAAACCAAAGGCTGCTCTCCATGACTCTGACTCTGGAGCTCCCGCTGCAATTCCCTTTTGAATTGAATCAAAATCAAGGATCAAGAAGAAGGCTGCTAGAACCATTCCACCTGTTGCAATGATTAAGCCAAAGCCCCCAAGGCTGTAAACACTTGTACCTGTGATGAATGAAGACACTAGTGAAACCACAGCAAGTACGAGGTAACCAATGAGCGCTGTCATCAATACCTTTGTGAACTTAGGTGTTACACGGATACGTCCGCTCTTAAATGCAAACAACATTCCGGCAAATGCACTAATTGTTACCAAGATTGCTTGGCTAACAATTCCGTCATAGACGGTGTTGTACATGCTACTGATTGTTCCGAGTGCAAGACCCTGGAAGGCTGCGTAAGCAATCGCCATCGCAGGCTTTACTGTCTTGCTAAATGCGTTAACCATTGCAAGAACAAATCCACCTAGGAAGCCGAGCAGTAGTGCACCGCCACCAAGGTTGAGTGACCAAGCAACAGCTCCAACAGTTACCAAAACCGCAAACATGATCGCTGTGCGTGCTACAACATCATCAATTGTCATGCGACCTGTGCGCAATGATGATGCGGCAGGTGTGTTGTACAAATTCTCTAGCGCTGCTGGGTCTGAGTTAATTGTGCTCGGATCGAATGCAGCGTATCCACGCTGATTAAACGCCCGTCCAAGAACAGGGTTTGAACTGCGCATATCTTTGTTCTCCTTTTGTAGGGCCACCAGAGCTTCTGGTGGTTGTGGTGCAGGACAATCCTACGGTGGGTAAAGGGTTACGGCTAAGTAAAAATAGGCTCAGATGCTTAAAATGGGCTTAGAGC
>LIAM01000018.1 GCA_001438925.1 Actinobacteria bacterium BACL15 MAG-120619-bin91
GGCAAGCAAGCTGACATGCTGGACAATGCTTATGTGGTTCTCGAATATGCAAATGGTGCACGTGGAATGCTGGATCTGTGCATGTTTGGTGAAGGCTCTTTTGATAAAGAGATTCTTACCATCGTCGGAGCAGAAGGAAAGATTGAGTCCTTCCTGCCATCTCAGGTCGTACGTGCATCACGACGTGACTCAATCGGAAAGCTTTCAGGGTGGAAAACAGGTGCTGCACGAACACCTGGTAGCGAGCAGAAGATTGTTCATAACTACGATGTTAAGTATATGGGCCACCACTATGGTGCTTCCTACATCGAACATACCAAGTTCCGTGATGCGATTCTTAACTCAACTCCAGCTGAAGTTACCTTAAAGGATGGCGTGACTAGTGTCGTAACTGGACTTGCTGCACACAAGAGCATCAATGAAGGCCGAGTTGTTGAGATAACAGAGCTCTGGGGCTAATGCATAAAATCATCCTCGATACCGATATAGGTACCGATGTAGATGATGCGCTTGCTTTAGCGGTTTTACTGGGCTCAAAAGAAGTTGATTTAATAGGTATTACAACTGTTTACGGTGATGCCCGACTACGTTCAACTATCGCGATGCATTTATGTTCTTTAGTAAATCGAACAATCCCAACATATATAGGCGAGAGTAAACCCATCTCTGGTCGTGAGGTATGGATGTCGGGTTCAGAAGGTAACAATTTTGAAGATTTAGATTCATTTATCCCTCTGTCAACATCAGCGGTTGAATTCCTTGTCAACGCCGTTATTACTCAACCTGAATCAATTGATGTCATTGCAATTGGACCACTAACTAATATCGCACGCGCAATTCAGTCCAATCAGTATTTTGAAAAAATGGTAAAGCGAGTTTGGATTATGGGAGGTGACTTTACTCAATCAAAAGTGGAGCACAATTTCAAGTGTGATATTGATGCAGCCAGAATAGTTCTAGAATCAAGTGTTCCAATTTCAATTTTGGATTTACCAAACTCTCAGAAAACCATAATTCGAATGGAAGAGATCGAGCAAATTAGAAATGTGCCCGCGTTAGGGGCACTTCTTCACTCAGAAATTATGAGTTGGATTCAACCTAGAAATCAAGACTGGACGACTCCTCACGATCCCATCGCTGCTTTATCTCTATTGGCACCTGAGTTTTTTGAAAGTTCGCCTGCCGGGCAGGTGAAAATTGACTCCCAAGGAATGAGTTTCTGGAATGAATCACCAAGTGGAAATGTGGTGCTTTTGAATCCACTCCATCCAGAGTTAGCGGTTAAGAGAATGATCGAGCTAATTACCAACTGCTCCAAGGCTTAGCATGGGTATCAACGATTTCAGCAAGCTTCTCTAAGCGAGGAATAGATACCTCTCGAAGCGCCTTTGGAATATCAGGTGCGCTGACGATATCTGCCCAAACAGCACGCCCTGCAAGGAAACCACTGGCACCGCCCATCGCACAAGCCTTAACCGCATCATTGAAAAATGGTTGCTTTACGCCATTTGAAAGAACAACCCATGGAGAACCAATAGCCTCTGAAATTCTGTCAGCGTTCTTAGTGACAAGGTTTAAATCACCTTCACCGTGAAATGGAACCTCTGCCTTATACAGATCTGGCTTCCACGCAGCAGCTTCACGTGCTGCGATGATCAACTCTTCTTCGCGATTAAAGCTTCGCGAAGAATCCGTTGGCGGCTTTACGATAATTTCAATAATTGATGGCAAACCTGAAACTTCGCATAGCTTATTGAAATCTTCAACTAACTTTGCGCGTACATCTGGTGATTCATCATTGCGCCACAAAACTAAAAACTTTAGTCCAACGCTTCCAATATCTCGCATCCGGATTGGATCCACATCTGGATCAACAGCTGTATCTGTTGCGGCTCCTCCTGCGGGACCAACTAATAGATCAGCTGCAGCAATTAATCCGCAACTACCTTGCAAAGCCTTTTGATCAATAATCGCATCGATTCCAAACTCTTGATCTACAAGTAGCGCTGATGCATAAGGTGAAAGTTCGCGTGCAACATCTACCTTAAATTGAGTCAACTGTGAATCTGGAACAGGGGTGCTCTGGTGAGGCGCAAACATTCCGCGTAATGCCTCACGCTGATCTACAGCAACCATCGCTAGAGCACCTGATGTACGGGCTAATTTAGTTAGTGGTTTTCTCATCAGTGTGCCTCCAGGAATGCATCGAGTTCGGATGTTGTTGGAATCATTGATTGACCATCAAGGCCACGACAGGAAAGTGCAGCTACCGCATTGGCTCGACGCATCGCTTCCTGCAATGAATGGCCTTGAATTAACTGAGCAACTAAGGCTCCATGAAATACATCTCCTGCACCCAAGGTGCTGGTTACTTCAACTTTAAATCCAGGTGCTGTCACCAGACCAGTTTCTGGTGAAAAACCAGCGCTACCTGCTGATCCCTGGGTAGCTACAACGGTATTTCCAGCCTTTAACGAGTCATTTTCTAAAGCAACTGCAAGATCTACACCTGGATATCGAAGCGCCATCTGTCGATCTGTAGGGACAAAGAGATCAACAACTATTGGATCAAAGCTTTCAACACCGTAACCGGCATCAAAGGAGATGTGAGGACCTCTACCGCGAGCAACACCCATTTCATCTAAACGCTGTATGCCTACATGATCAACATGCACCCATTGCGCACTCGTAATTAACTTCTTAGCAGCCTCATTGAATGGAGCTTGAACAACGGGTTGGCGGGTACTTATTGCACGAGCGCTATGTTCTTTGGAAGCAACAATCACGCTACCTGCAGTTGCGGTCACACCAATCGAGACACCTGAAGTATCAACACCTTCTTTAGCAAAGATTTGAAGAATTTCTCTACCATCTGCATCATCACCAATTGTGCCAACAATCGCACTCTTCACTCCTAAACGACTTAATGCAACTGCGGCAACTGCGGCAGGCCCACCACCGGCACGAGAGATTTGGTCTGCGAGTACTCGCTCATCCTCGTGTGGGTACCTTTCAACTAAAGCAATTGTGTCAATCGTGATGACACCAACACACACCGCTTGAACAGAGTTCAATTGCTTTCTTTCTTCTTTGCATCAGCTAATGCAGTTTTGCGAGCACCTGTTATGTGTTGAAGCGTTAATTTAGATGCCAGCTCGCCATCCCCGTTTTCAATTGCAGCCAAGATTTCATTATGTTGGTTTCGAGAAATTTCTGAACGACCAGGTAATCGCAATGTGGTTTCCATTGACATCCTCATCACATCCTGCAGGACATTGAGGGTCTGATTAATGAAGCGGTTACCCGCAATACCTACAATCGTTAGATGAAACTTCGCATCTAGTGCCTGTAATTGATCAAAATCAATTGGCTGGATTGAAGTGATTGTCTCGATCTGATTCAAAGTAGCCCGGAGCAGACGAAAATCCTCTTTTGTAGCTTTTTCGGCAGCCCATTTTGAGGCTGGCACTTCTAGTACTTCACGGGCATCAAACAATTCATTTAAACCATGGGTCTTAGTCATTACCGATGCACGTAGTTCTTGAGCAACAACAGGTTCTTGAACATAAGTTCCCTGTCCATGCTTGATTTGAACCAAGCCCTGAGCCTGCAAAATGTGAAGCGCTTCTCGCAAACTTGGGCGACTCACCTCAAGTAAATCTGCAAGCTGACGCTCGGGAGGCAACTTGTCTCCCGGCAAGAGCTTTTGAAGTTCAATTAACTCAATCAATTGAGTTGCAATACGAGCGGCCCTTTGGGGAGCAAGTTGTGTAACAGCGCTCATTTTTACCCCTTTACAGCGCCGGCGGTCAAACCAGCCTGGAATGAACGCTGCATAAATAGGTACATGATGATCATAGGAAGTGATGCAACTAGAATCGCAGTAAATTGCATGTTGAAGCTTGAGAAGTACTCTCCTTTGTAATCAATTAAAACAAGTGGCAGAGTCTTTTTCGTTGCCTCAGTAATCAGCATTAATGGATACAGCAAGTCATTCCAGCAAATGACAAAGAGAAAGATTCCGGTTGCTCCCAAGGCTGGCTTAGAAAGTGGCAGGGCAATGGATCGATAGATTCTAAATTGACCAGCACCATCCATCCCCGCACACTCAAACATTTCCTTTGGCAAGTCCTTAAAGAACGCTGACAGGATAAATATCGAAATTGGCAAGGTAAGAGCAATATTGACGAGAATTAACCCAAAGAGCGAGTTATTCAATCCTAAGTTCACAAATAAATGGAATATTGGAATGATATTGACTTGCCCAGGAATCGCTAGACCGAGAGAGAAAAGTAAAAACAGGACCTTTCCAGTCACATTCATGAGACGCGCCACAGAGTATGACGCAAGACTTGCAAGTAGCAAAGTAAAAAACACTGAAAAAACACTGACAATCACGCTATTCATAAATGGTGTGGCAATATTACTTTCAACGAATAGAGTTCTGAAGTTATCCAGATTCCAAGTTGAGGGCAGTGACAGTGGCTTTGTGTAAATCTCAAAATCAGTCTTAAATGCTCCTGTCACAACAATTGCTGATGGCACCAAGATAATCAAAACAAACGCAATGAGAAGAAAACCTCTTATAACTTTATACATTATTGAGCTCCATCTTTTAATCTCAAAGTCTTACGTTGCAGCCATGTTATGAAAAGAACTAAGACCACAAGGACAATTGATTGAGCCGATGCATAACCAAATTTCTGACTCACAAATGCGGTGTTGTAAATCAAAGTCACCAAAATTTCAGATGAGTACAGAGGTCCACCACCGGTCATGGCGAAGATAAGATCAAATGCTCTAAAGGTTTGAATTGTTGTATAAGCAACTACAACTGCAGTGGTGGGTAGAGCCATTGGCCATGTGACACCCTTGAACTGCTGCCAACGAGATGCACCATCCATTTCAGCAGCCTCATATAGCTCTTTAGGGATCTGTTGAAGGCCAGCAACGTAGATAACAATCATTTGACCGGTGTGGAACCAGACTTGGGTTAATGCAATTGAGTATAGAGAGAGTTTTTCATCTCCAAGCCAGAGTGGTGCAAACTCGCCCAACCCCACAGCTTTAATGACGGCATTGATTGAACCGTAATTGGGATCGTATAAAAATGTCCAGATAATTCCGACCGATACTGATGAAAGAATTGTTGGGAAAAAGTAGATAATTCTAAGAGCAATATTTGTTTTTGAGTTCTTGAGTAAAAATGTTGCAAACAAAAGTGAAAATCCTGTTTGAAGAATTACAACTACAAGCATAAAACGCAGATTATTTCCAAGGGCCTTTCTAAATAGGTCATCTTGGGTGAGTAAAAACTGCATATTTCTAAAGCCAGTGAATTCGGGAGTTGTGATTCCATCCCATTTTTGTGTGGCATACAGGAGATTGCTCAATGCAGGATAGAGATAGAGGAATGCATAAATTAGAAATGCAGGAAGAGCCATCCACAGTAAAGTCTTCTTTTCGAATTTCTTGGCAGCTTTCTTTGGGCGCGCAACAACACTGACACCCCCTACGGGGGTGTCAGTGTTGTTATTAATCGCTTTTGGCATTAAACCCCGAGAGCAGTCTTGATTTGTTTTGCAGCATCGGAGAGAGTAGGAGAAACATCTTTTCCTGATCCGATAGCCATCAATGCAAGCTCAATAGGGGTTGCTACAGCACCTTTTGTGAAAAGGAAGCGAGGAGCTAGAACTAGCTTCTTACCCATGATCACTGATGTGTTTAGTAGATCCTTATTAGCAGAGTAATCAACGTTGATAATTGATACGTGCTGTGAAGTTCCAACAGCGTACTGCTGCGCAATTGGTGCCTGTGTAAGGAATGACATGAACGAACGTGCGATCTTTTGATCTGTTCGGTTTGCCTTTGGATTCACTGACAGCATGAAGGTGTTGTTGGTAATTCCTTCAAATGTTGGCTTTGAATCTGTAGTGATAAGTCCGAAGATTCCCATCTTTCCGGACATTGAAGGATTGAGCTTTGTAACTGTGCTCATTCCAAATGTTCCTGTTGGGTAAACGGCGGCCTTTCCAGCTGCGAAATCTGCTGGAGCTGCGGTGTCATTGTAAGCAACTACGTTGTCTGGGAAGCAACCTGCATCATGCATTTGCTTGTACTTATCGGCAATTCCCTTGAACCATGGGTCGGTTACAAGCTCCTTACCGCTTTGAATATCAACAACGTGCTTTTCAATTTCAGACAAAGTTCCAGCTGAGTTCATCATAAATGCATTCATGATCTGACCAGCATTTCCCTTAGTTGCTGCAGGCCATGCGAAAGGAATGATTCCCTTTGCCTTAACTGTCTTACAGAAAGCTAAAGTCTGGCTCCAAGTCTTTGGAACGCTCCATCCATTCTTTTCAAACATCTCTACGTTGTAAAGAGGATTGTTAAATAGTGACTGGTATGGAACTGCAAAAACTCTGCCATTTACTGTTCCTGGCTGAAGTGCTGATTGAATGACATTTTGCTTTACAAAACGCTCATTTGAAAGATCAACCATCATGTCTGCCTTCAAGAAATCAGCAAATTGTTGGCCGCGGAAAACAGTAACCAGGGCAGCCTTTTTGTTCACTTGTGCCTTTGAAAGCTCAAGGTTCTGGTAGTTAGTTGAGTCCATGATGACCTGGCTAACCTTTGTGCCTGGATAGCGTGATTCGTACTGGCTGATGATGTTCTCAAAAACAGCCTTGTCCTCTGAACGCCAGTGATGGAATTCAATTGAACCCTTTGGAGGTGTAATTGGACCAACAGGTGATGCATAAGTAGCACCTAAACGAACGCGTTGCCATTTGAGTTTTCCACTTGAATTCTCTTGACAAACAAGTGAGCTAGTTTTCTGACCTGTGCTTACTCCTTCTGTCGTGCACTTCTTACCGAAAGTTGGAACTTCGGCTGAGTTTGCAACTGCGAGTGGAGTGATAACAAGTGCCGCAGCAACTGTTGCAACTACACCAGCACGGAGTGAAGCTAAGGCTTTGTGTCCTTTAGTTTTCATTTTTATCCTTGCTTTAGAGGGTTTGTTGTTGTTTACCATTCTGTGAGGGGGATCCCTAACATTTTTGCCATTTGGCGAATACCTGGTCGCACATCGATCCACGAGATGACCAAGTGGTGCGGATATCCACCAGTGACTATTCCATTCACTAATGCAGCGGCATCAGGTTGAGTGATTACCGTTGCTGTATTGCCTTGGAAGTGATTGGGAGCTGGGATTGATTCCCCTCGGCTCACAACCATGCGTAAACCCGTGCGATTGCTCGGATCTACATCCCGATCAATGCGGAACAGTGTTACTGGTCCGGTCTTGAGCGGAAAGTTACCTGCAACGCCTAATTTGCGATTGCAGTGGATTGATTGGGTTGCATTTTTAGGATCGGCTGCAAGCTTTGTTGCTGCAGATCCGCAGTGCCACAAACGCACTAAACCTTGCGATGCATCCAGATCGACAATATCAACTAAGTAATTCTCATCAGAACCCAGCGCCTCGCACATCATCATCGTGACAGCGCCCAAAACATCCCGTTCGCAAGTGGTTACCGTTCCACGATCTGCAAGACGCCCTAAAGATGAGCAAATACAGGCCCCCATCTCAGTTGGAAACTCTGGCCAGCAGCGGATCGCAATCGCATCAAGTAACTCATCTTCACGCCAATCATCAAGAGCGACTTCAACTCCGTATACCTTTTTTGCTTCACCAACATTGACTGATGAGAGTGATGGCTGCGCGGCAAGTGCACCCGCATAAGCTAACTCGCGCGCTTCTTCCTTTACTTCCGAAATTTTTCCAAATACATCATCAATTGTTATCTGTCGAATATCTAAACCAAATAAAGATTGAATCTGATCTGCGTCATAGACACATGGAGTGAAGCCAATTGGAGCATCTCCAACCGCGCCGATCTTCTTGCCCTTCATCCAATCAAAAGCTCTTTGCGCATCTGCTTCAGAACCAAGTTCGCCAGTGATATTTGCTGGGGTTGATGGTTCAGGTAACTTTCCTGCGAGCGCATCTTTAATCGCCGCACGAACTTGTGGTTCATCAGCGTTTCCATGAATGTGACGAATTGATTGACCAACATTCATTAATGCATGCGCAGCAAGATTGACACCACACATTGAATTTAACTTCAAACGTTCACCAACGGCACCAGGTTCGCGCATTGACCATCCAAGTACCGGTCCCTTAACTTTTCCAAGTAGTTCAACCGCTGGTGATGCATCTGAAAATGAGGCCATAAATAAAATGTGAAGATCTGCTGCAGGAAGTGTTACCGCTGCGACATCTTCAACGGTCATTACTAAATCGGTAGGCCCTACAACCGTTGCTCCGAGCTCGGTCAGCAGAGATCGTGCAGAATCAAAGTTGGCTTGGGCGCAGGTCAGGTCAAAGGTAGGTCGTGCTAGCGCGACAAGAGCAACGGTGCTCATTAAACCTCCAGTGGTAAGACCTCTGGGCAGAGACTGCCACTGGAATAGGCGTGAGTCAATGCTAGTTAGGGGTTTTTACGCGTTGTTATAAGACTGTGATGGGTGATTATTTGCTGAGAAGAAATGCTCTGGTCCGACCATTGACCTCAAAGGTAGGCCAATCTGGGTCGTTGGAGAGGATTTTTACGCCTGAGTCAGTTGCAACGATGGTGTCCTCAGCCTTCCACCCCTTGCCCGTTGGGTTCCAGGCGATCGGCTGGTTGTGCGCGATCAAGCGTGCGCTGGCCTGATTTGCTGGCCAATCCCGAGGCAGAAAGCCGGTTGGACCACCTTGATGGTGCTTGGTCCACTCATCGGCATCAAAGCCATTGGCTGGATATGCCGCGATCGCTGAATTGATTGGTTCTGAAAATGCTGTGCCAACCACCGTTGCATCCAGCATGGCAGCTTCGACCTTATAGATCGATGTGTAATCAGAAACCATCTGATCAGTAACAGTTCCAAAGGTAATAATTCTGGTCACCGATGCAATAAGGCCTTTTCGTTTGGCACAAATAGATGCTGAAACTCGATCGCCGACCGTTGCATCAGTTGGCAGAGGATGTCTAAATCTGTGAACACGATCCTGGCCTGCAACTCCTAAGAATGCGATCTCTAGATCTGCTTGCCACAGCGAATGTGTGATTAAACCTGCAACATCGATTTCACGATCTGTGCTCTCTACCTGCTTCATCGCATTTCCTAATGCAACAGCTGCATCAACACAGATTTCTTCGAATCGCGAAAGATCAGATTCAATTAATGATGCGCGAATTATTTCAACATCAACACCAAGATCAATTCGATCGCCGCCAGGTTGATCACTGCCGACCTTTGGGCCAGTTGGCAGAAGTGGATCACGACCTTCAGACCATTTAATTGTTTGAACAGTTACTTCTGATGGTAACTCCTCAGCAATCAGACGAGGAGCTTCGACAACATTTGTAACGGCTGTTGCAGAGTCCTGAGTGATGATTAAATCAAAGCAGGCCATATCAATAGTTGTTGGCACATGTGCGCGTCCAGCGATCGCCCACGCTAAATTTGGGTTACGGCGTAATACAAAAGCATCAAGGCTTTTAGCTTTCATTAGATCGCGAAGTGGCTGAACCCTTTGATTGAATGCGCTCATAACGGCAATTCTATTCCCCACTCTTTGCGAACAAGCTCGAATGCAGGTGGAATGGAGGAGTTAACTTGAACTGAAGATGCTGCCCATTGAGAGGCCAATAATAAGCAAGTATCAGGGTCTAGCTGGTTGGCTAAGCCGGTCAAATACCCACAGATAAATGCATCACCAGCCCCTGTTACATCAACAGCTTGAACGCTAAATGCAGATTGATGGAGCTTTTTCTGCTTTGAGAAGTAGTGAGCTCCATTTAGACCATCAGTTAATACGATCTCATCAAACCTATCTAGGTGATCCTCAGGATTGATTCCGCTGGGACTATCGGAGATCGATCCCAGAACCAAATTTGCATGCAGAACATTTGCATCAACTAAAGCTGCCGCCCCGACTACCGTTAGGCAGCCTGACTTTTCAGCCCGTTGTAGATCACCGATGAATTCTTCACGCCATAGGATAAATGCCACAATATCTGGTTCTGAAAATGGGACATTGTCCATACGAAGCTCACGTAGGTATGGTGTTGTCATAGAAATGATAGTCCGCTCTGCTTTGTCATCTACCAATATAAGAGCGTGTGAAGTAGGTCCATCTATTTCTGTGATGATTGATTTTCTAATCTGACTCTCTTCCAAAACTTTGCGAAGTTTTTTTCCATTTTCATCATCACCTAGGTACCCAACAAAGTTTGTTTCAACTTTTGTTGTGCTTAGCCCCAAGGCAACGTTGGCAGATGTTCCTCCTGTTCTTTCTACCGTTTTCGTTGAGTTCATGAAAGTTCCAGGTGTTGGAAATTTCTCAAGATAAACAACGGTATCAATAGCTATAGGACCTTGAACCCAGACTCGTTTAACCATTTCGTTTTACCAACATATCTGCGCAATTCAATAGATCTGCCTCTACCTCAGCCCACGCGACATCCTTAATCCATGGGATTGAGTAAAAATCTGCTCGATCTGGCCATCTTGTGGCAAAGAGGGCACCCGATAATGCGGCAACGGTGTCTGTATCCCCACCCAATGAGCATGCCAGGGCAAAAGCATCTGCACAGTTATCAGCTTTTTTCACTACCCAAACAACGGCTTGAAGGGTCTCTAAAGGATCAAGTGAAATTCCACTTGCTGGCGGAGCCCAATCTGAGTAATCAGGAAGATCTTCACCTGCAAATAACCCAGCAGCGATTTGTGCACATTCAATTGCTTTAGGCGATTTATGGGTCACCTCCACCAATGCTTTGATCCACTCATCTCGGCTCTCATCAAGGTAAAGACCGCATAATGCTGTCCGCATAATTGCGCCATTGGTTTCTCCGATTACTCCACGCTCATCGGGCTTAACCTCTAAGCCCAAGGCGGTGCGAGTAGTTGGACCAAGACCTCTCAATCGAGGAACTGCGATATGCAGCTGAGATAAAAACTCTTCTGCTGCTTCGGCGGGTGAAGATTTACGCAAAGCGTTAATGGTTAAGACAGATAGCAAAGTGTCATCACTTACCCCACCAAATGGCCAGCCATCTTTACCCTTTAACTCCTGTGGAACATTCTTTTCTGGAACCTCCAGGAATTCGTAAAAGACTCCAAATGCATCACCAGCTGCATAGGCAAGCAGAGGTATTGCCTCATTTGGAAAGTTAGATTTTAAAGAATTAGACATTGCCACAATGCTAGTGCCTCTATCCAGTATTTTGAATACTTGGTAAGGTTTTTAAGTGCAAGGTAATCAGCTTTTGAAGCTTTCACTCGAAAGTGGAGAGTACTTCTCAAATCCATTTCCACTATTTACGGATTTGAGACGCGATGATCCAGTTTTCTTTAGTGAGACCCTTGGTGGATGGGTAATAACTCGATTCCAAGATGTCTCCGAAATCTTGCACAACCATGAGGATTATTCGTCAAAGGGACGAGTCCTGCACTTAATTAACAAATTAGATCCTGCGGTACAGAAACATCTACCATTACTTCAAATGCATTTTGCTACGGGATTGGCTCATTCTGATGCACCAGAACACAAGAGATTAAGAAATTTACTAGCTCAGGCCTTCACTCCTAAGGTCTCTGAGGCGATGAGACCTATCGCCCATGAAGTAGTGACACGACAAATATCTAATCTCTCGACTTCATCAGACCTGATTAGGGATGTTTTCATCCCAGTCCCTGCATTAGTGGTTGGTCGACTCTTAGGTTCGAGTGAAGATGACATCCCGGATTTAATTCGATGGGCAGGGGCAATTAATGGATTGTATGAAAAAGGTGGGTTAATAGATCCAAACAAGGCGATCTATGCGGAGAAAATGTTGGAAGAGATTCGCCAGTTTGTCACAAGATTGGCTGGTCATCGAAGAGAGCTAAGAATTAAAGGGAAGTTAGACCCCACTCAAGATGTGCTCGCTGGCTTGGTTAGCGTAGAAACCGATGGTGATTCCCTTTCTGATTCAGAACTACTTTCAACTGTTGTAACTCTTTTTGTTGCTGGACACGAGACGACAACACATTTACTAGGAAATGGCATGTTGGCGCTTTTAAGATCAGACTCAGAACTAAAAAGGATTCAAGGTAATTTTGAATTGATTCCAAAAGCTATTGATGAAATGGCCCGATTTGATGGATCAGTACCACGCTCGTGGAGAATAACAAAGAGGCAGATGGAGATTTTAGGTGTGCAAATTCCTCAAGGAGAGCTTGTGCTGCCGATCTTGTCTGCTGCTAATCGTGATGAAAGTGTGTTTGAAGATCCTGACGTTTTCAACATCTCACGTGACACTAGAAAACATTTAGCATTTGGAAGAGGTGTCCACGTTTGCTTGGGCGCACCACTTGCACGAATTGAGGGTCAAGAAATCATAAAGCAGCTACTCACCAAATTTCCAAACATCTCTTTGAATGCAAAGGAAAGCGAGCTTGTCTGGCGTAAAGATGTTGCTCTCAGGGGCTTAGAGTCTTTACCAGTATTGCTTTAAAGCCGACCAGCTTGGTGAACCCGCTTTAAGAACTCTTGGGTCTTTGGATTTTGAGGGTTGTGCAATACCTGCTCAGCGGTTCCGCGCTCTACGATATTGCCTGATTCAAGGAAACAAACCTCATCTGCAACTTGTGTAGCAAAG
>LIAM01000019.1 GCA_001438925.1 Actinobacteria bacterium BACL15 MAG-120619-bin91
CTTGGCGCATATGGTGTCGTCGACATAGAACCTCGTAAGCCACCTCAGCGCCGGTTGCAACATCTCCTACAACAACCTGCTCGCCCTCCACAACCATAGCGCCACCGACGGTTCGTGCATTGTGTGTTGCTCTTGCACCGCACCAGCAAAGTGCTTCAACTTGAAGGGTATTAACTCGATCTGCAAGTTCTACTAAACGTGCCGAACCTGGAAAGAGTTTTGTCCGAAAATCTGCGAGGATTCCAAAGGCAAAGACATCAATTCCGAGACCATCTACTACACGTGCTAACTGTTCTATCTGCGAACTTTCATAGAACTGCGCCTCATCACAAATAATGTAATCGACTCTTTCACCCATTGATAACTTATCAACTACTAACTTATGAATATCTAAATCGGGGTAGACTTCGATGGCAGGACTAGACAGCCCTAAACGCGATGAGATAACACCAGCGCCTGCACGATCCTTATTGGTAAAGATTAAACCTGTTCGGCCTCGGCTCTGATGATTATGTGCGGTTTGTAGCGCAAGGGTTGATTTGCCGCTATCCATGGTGCCGCAGTAGTAAATCAATTCAGCCATGTGCACCATCCTGCCATAGCTCTACGGGATTATCCCTTTCTCCTTTAACGATACCTCAAGTCTGCCGCTCAGGGCTATAGCTGCATCGACAGAGATATGAGATGCATCTCGATAAACGACATACCCATCTTGAATCGCTGGACACTCTCTTGCGCAGAGCCAAGGTGTCGGATCTATCGTGGAAAAGCCATCAATAATTAGATTGGGAGTCTTCTCAGATGTGTCGCAATTTTTAGGGTTACGAGCGGCAAGGCAGCTTGGAATGTTACTCAAAGGATGAGGGGTATCGCTAATGTAAGCAAGGTTTCTGGATCTCTCTGAGGATCAGTCCAGTGATCAGATAACCTGAGATAACATAGAAAATATCAACACCGATAAAACCGCCGGGCATCAAGCGGGCGTGAAAAATTGTCACAAGGAGCGCGGCTAATGCTCGCAATCCTTGGATTTGCAATATGCGCATTGCTACGAAACTACCAGCGAAGTTACTTGAATCTCGGGATATTGAGCGTTAAGTCTTTCTCTACCGGGGAGTCCATCAATCTCAATAAGAGCTAAAACATGTACCACTTGCCCGCCCAAACGTTGAATCAATTCGATAGCAGCGCAGATGGTTCCACCAGTTGCCAGAACATCATCAATGAGTAGAACCTTAGCTCCCGATGAAATGGCATCAATATGAAGTTCTAGAGTGTCCTGCCCATACTCAAGACCATAACTTTCCGAAATAGTTAAATGTGGAAGCTTGCCCGCTTTTCGAATTGGAATGAAGCCACTTCGAAGTTGATTGGCCACAGCAGAAGCAAAGATAAATCCTCGAGCCTCTATGCCCGCAACTAAGGTTGTAGAGTCTGCAAAACCAGCAAACTTTTCTGTAATGGAGATGAAGGCCTCGCCATTTGCAAGTAGTGGAGTTATATCCTGGAATCGAATACCGGGTTTTGGATAATCTGGGATCTCACGGATGAGCGAGAGCGCATCATCGATTTTCATGTGTCCGAGAGGGGACTTGAACCCCTAATCCCTTGCGGGAACTAACACCTCAAGCTAGCGCGTCTGCCAATTCCGCCACCCGGACTAAGTGATGCAAAAGGATAGCAATTGAGTGCAAGAATAGCGAAATGGGTACAACACACACAGAACTTGAACAAGAAACGATCCGAATCTGCCAAGATCTAATACGCATACCAAGTGTTAACTTCGGAGATGGAAAGGGCGATGAGAAAGCCGTTGCCGAGTATGTTGCGGGCTTATTGTCAGAGGTAGGGATAAAAAACACGATTTATGAATCCGCGCCCGGTCGCTGTAATGTCATTGCGCGCATTAAAGGAAAAAATCCCAACCGCCCAGGTTTAGTTGTTCATGGTCACATAGATGTCGTCCCAGCGAACTCCGATGATTGGTCTGTCGATCCATTCGGTGCCGAGATTAAGGATGGATTTATCTGGGGTCGTGGCGCAGTTGATATGAAAAATATGGATGCAATGATCCTTGCAACTGTTCGCGATTGGGCCAGAACCGGTTATATTCCAGAGCGCGATATTGTCTTAGCATTTTTTGCAGATGAAGAGGCTGGAAGTATCTATGGCTCACACTTCATCGTAAAGGATCATCCAGAAGTATTTGCTGGTTGCACCGAGGCGGTTTCGGAGGTCGGAGGTTTCTCTGTAACCGTTGCAGGTGGAAAGCGTTTGTACCTGATTGAGACAGCTGAAAAAGGAATTCACTGGATGCGCTTGACTGCGCAGGGGCGTGCAGGACATGGATCGATGATGAATGATGACAATGCAATCACACATCTTTCGGAGGCGGTTGCCAAGATCGGTAGATTTGAATGGCCACAGCGTTACAGCAAAACAGTAAAGGCCTTTTTCAAGAGAATTGCTGAAGAGACCGGTCAACCATACGATGAAAAGGATCTGCGTCCTTTGTTGAAGGAGATCGGCTTTGCCTCCACCATGATCGGCGCGACGCTGCAAAACACAGCCAATCCAACGATGTTGGAGTCGGGGTACAAAGCTAATGTCATCCCAGGAGCAGCATCGGCGACGATTGATGGCCGATTTATTCCAGGTTTTGAGGAGGAGTTGAACGCAACAATTAAGAGTTTGATCGGCGACAATATCAAAGTTGAAACCATAACCCGCGATAAAGCGCTAGAGGTGCCATTTGAAGGAGATCTTGTAGAGGCGATGTGTAACGCCTTGATTAAGCAGGATTCGGTGGCGATTCCAGTTCCTTATGTGATGAGCGGTGGAACTGACAATAAGGCGCTAGCTGATCTGGGAATTATTGGTTACGGCTTTTCACCACTGAAGTTAGATGCTGATTTTAATTTTATGGCGATGTTCCACGGAGTTGATGAACGAGTACCGCTAGAAGGTTTAACCTTCGGCGTTCGTGTCCTAAAGGATTTTCTAGAAAATGCTTAAAGACTTATCTCATCTAACGCGGTTCGAAGGATTTCGGGTAAGGAAATCTCCTCACTTTTGAGAACTCCACGAAGTTGTGCGCCAGTTCTGGCGCCGATCAGTGAACTAGTAACTCCGGGTGCATCACGAACCCATGCCAGTGCGACCTCCAGTGGAGAGAAACCCAACCCTTCGGCGGCAACTGCGACCGCTTCAACGATCTTGGAGGATCTTGAATCTAGATATGGCTCTATATGTTTTGCAAAGTGTGGCGCTGCTCCGCGCGAATCACTTGGTATGCCCTTGCGATACTTTCCAGTTAAAACCCCTCGCGCTAGCGGGGCCCAGGCAAGAAAGCCAACCCCACATTCGACCGCGGCATCGATAATCTCAAACTCAGCGTTTCGATTCAGGAGTGAGTACTCACCCTGAATCGTTGTTAGAGGAGCCTTCATTGAGTTGGCTTGTTGTTTGGTAGCAGCACGCGCTAACTGCCACCCCGTGTAGTTGCTCACTCCAACATAGCGTGCACGACCGGTGGTATATGCGTAATCCAACGCCGACAAGGTGTCATCCAATGGAACCAGCTCATCCCAAGCATGTATCTGCCAGATATCTACAAAATCTGTACCTAAACGGCTTAAAGAACGATCCAGCTCTGCAATCAGGCAGTGCCGAGATGAATCCACCTTGCGAGCTCCATCTGAAAAAGTAATACCCGCCTTAGTTGCGATTATCACCTCATCTCTATTAAAGAGAGTTCCAATTAATCCACCAATGACCCGCTCGCTATCGCCATCACCATATGTAGCTGCGGTATCTAGAAAATTTCCCCCCGCATCCAAAAAAGCTCTGCATTGATCAGCTGCTTCGATCTCATCGGTGTCACGACCCCAAGTCATCGTTCCCAGCCCAAGTCGGGAGAGCGTAAGTCCGCTGTTACCAGCCCGTCGCAGTTCCATAGACAGACCCTAGCAAGGCCGAGTATCAAAAGCTGCGATAACCTTTCATTATGCGTCTAGTTTTAATCCGACATGCTCACTCCGAGTCCAATGCATCTGGAGTGCTATCGGGACGCCTTCCCAATGTGCACCTGTCTGATAAGGGTGTAAAACAAGCTGCACAACTTTCGATACGGCTTGGAAACTTTTCGGTCGCGCAGTTAAGGGTTTCGCCGATGGAGAGGTGTTTTGAAACAATTTCTCCTTGGCTAAATGATGTCATTCTTAAAGAGACACCAAACTTTGAGGTCAGGATTGATCCTTCTCTCAACGAGGTGGACTATGGAAGTTGGAGTGGTAAGAAACTTTCCGCCCTTTCACGAAAGAAGGAGTGGCGCACAGTTCAAGAGTCTCCTAGTCGGATGTACTTCCCACAGGGCGAGGGAATAGCGCAGATGCAGGCGCGAGCCATGAGCGCTGTGCATGAAGTTGCAAATCTTTCCAGTTCAAAAACAGCTGTAATCGTTTCTCATGGTGATGTCATTAAATCTATTGTGGCCTCTGCGTTGGGTATGCATCTTGATGAGTTTCAGCGAGTTATTATCGATCCGGCATCCATATCGATCATTGAATACTCTGCAATCAAGCCGCGAATACTTTTACTCAATGACACTCGTGGCACGATTACTGATGTGCTTCAAACACCTAAGCGCGCTAAAAATCTTTTGGGTGGAGGAGCCGGACGGTGAGGTACATCTTCACTACACCCGAAAGATGTGTTGCAGGGACAATAGGTCAGCCGGGCGAACGGGCCTTTTTTATTCAAGCACGAGAAGGTGCTCGAGTCATGAGCGTCGCACTAGAAAAGGCCCAGGTTCAAGCGATGGTAAATCGTTTGGAGTTAATGATCGCGGAGGTCAGAAAGGGCAACCCTCTAGTTTTCGTAGAAGCACTTGCAGTAGATGATGCACCGCTTGAAACTCCAGTTGAAGAGGAGTTTCAGGTTGGCGCAATCTCTCTTGCGTGGAATGAGGAGAATGCGCTGGTATCTATAGAACTCTATGAACTCGATAATGATGAGGATCAAGCACAAGGAAAGGTCCTAGAGATCAATATCTCCTTAGGGATGGCCTCAGCCTTTGTCCAACGTTCGAGAGCTCTTGTCAACGCCGGGCGCTTGCCATGTCCGTTTTGTGGAATTCCCATCGATCCGCGTGGACATTTGTGTCCGAGGGCAAATGGCTACCGTCGATAATTTAAAGATTTTAAAGGAGGGTGTTCTCAAGGTTACTGGGCGTTTAGTTGATGCCTCCAATGCAACTTTGTATGCAACCGCCTCACTGAGTGAACAAGAGTTGGTCTGCATCTATAAGCCGATAGCTGGTGAGAGACCGTTGTGGGATTTTTCGGAGGGCTCGCTTGCGTATCGAGAGTATGCCGCGTACTTAGTGAGTCAAACCGTTGGATTTAATCTTGTTCCTCTTACTGTCTTACGAGATGGACCTTATGGCGAGGGTATGGCTCAGGAGTGGATCACGATCGATGAAACAATTGATCTTGCAGTTTTCTTCTCCTCCGATCATCCATCTCTTCGAGCTATGGCTTTATTTGATGCCATTGTTAACAACACCGATCGAAAGATTGGACACCTACTGCCTTTATCACCCCAAGTGGTTTACGGATGCGATCATGGTGTGACATTTCATGTAGATGACAAGTTACGAACTGTTCTCTGGCAATGGGCTCAAGATCCATTTACCGAGGAAGAGTTCACTACTCTTAGAAAAGCAGCTTCACTTCTTAGTGGTGAACTGGGTGCTCTTCTTTCTCCGCTCTTAACCCAAGAGGAGATCGCAGCAACACAGTTACGAACCTCCCGATTAATTGCCGAGGGTACCTTTCCATTACCAAACCCCGATTGGCCCGCGGTTCCGTGGCCGGCCTTCTAAGAAAGCAATACGATATCGGTGTGAACTCTTGGACTCAGGTGAATCTACCAGCCCTGACGTATCTCAAAGAGCTACCAGAACTGGCGCTGTCAGACACCGCATCTCTTGAGATTAAAAAGTTAGGGAAGAAGAGTTCTTACCGGATGTATGTGTGTGGAATTACGCCGTATGACTCAACTCATCTTGGACATGCCGCCACATATCTCACCTTCGATCTGATTAATCGTTACCTCAGAGCCCGGGGTTCAGAGGTTAATTACGTCCAAAACATCACAGATATCGATGATCCATTGCTAGAGAGAGCTAACCGCGATGGAGTCGATTGGCGGGAGTTAGCCGAGCAACAAATTGATTTGTTTCGAGCAGATATGGTCAGCCTTCGAGTAATTCCTCCAGCTCATTACATAGGAGCGGTAGAGGCGATTCCATTAGTTGTTGATGCTGTAAAGGAGCTCACACTTAAGAACAGTATTTATGAGGTGGATACAGATCTTTACTTTGCCGTAAGAAATGATTCCGAGTTTGGGGAGAGATCTCACCTTTCAGCCGAGGAAATGATCTCTATCTTTTCAGAGCGTGGAGGTGATCCCTTGCGTCAGGGAAAGCTCGATCCACTTGATTGTTTAGTGTGGATGAGTCAGAGAGCAGATGAACCTGGCTGGGATTCATCCTTAGGAAAAGGCAGACCGGGCTGGCATATTGAATGCACCGCAATCGCAATGAAGTATTTAGAACCAACTTCTGCAAATGAGACCCTGATCGACATTCAGGGAGGTGGCAGTGATTTGATCTTTCCGCACCACGAGATGTGCGCCTCTCAGGCCAGGGTTCTGACTGGAAGAGAGCTTGCCTCCCATTACGTACACACCGGAATGATCGGTCTAGATGGCGAAAAGATGAGCAAGAGCAGGGGAAATCTGGTGTTTGTCTCTCAACTTGTCTCTTCAGGTGTAGATCCTATGGCGATCCGGTGGGCTTTGATCTCAGGTCATTACCGAACAGAACGTATGTGGAGTCATGAGTTACTTGGCAAGGCACAGCTTGAAATCGCATTACTGAGAGAGGCATTGAGTAAGGAGCAACTGGCACCCACAGATACATTGATACAAAGTATTATTAACGCTCTTAGCAATGATCTTGATACTCCCAATGTGATCGCCGCACTTAACTCCTGGAGTCGTGAGACGATAAATGGTTCTAGTGGGGGAGAGCTTACAGAGGTGAGAGCCGCACTTGATGCCTTGCTGGGATTACGTCTTTAATCCTCTTTATGTCTGCGTAAATATCTCTCAAATTCCTTAGCGATACTATCGCCGGATACATCTGGAAGTTCAGCGGCATCCTTGCTTTCTTCTAACGCTTTAACATATTCAGCTACCTCGGTGTCTTCCGCGGCTAAATCATTGACCTCTTTCTCCCATGCATCTGCGTTTTCTTCTAGATCAGATAGTGGAATTGAGATGTCAAGAAAGTCCTCCAAGGTATTAATGAGGGCTAGGGTAGCCTTAGGTGAAGGCGCATTAGATGCATAGTGTGGAACAGCGGCCCACAAAGAGATTGCATCTATTCCACGACGCATGCATCCATCCTGAATCACACCCAATATGCCTGTAGGTCCCTCATACTTAGATACTGAAACACCCAAACGGGTAGCGATCGATGGATGAGCGCCCGTACCGGTTACGGTTATTGGTCGCGTGTGTGGGGTATCTGCAAGTAATGATCCAAGTGTGACGATCAAAGAAACCTCTAAATCATCTGCAAGATCCAAAAGCTCAGATGTAAAGCTCTTCCAACGCATAGAAGGTTCAACTCCCGTGACAACTACCAGATCTCTTGGCATCGTTGGAATTGAAAGGCCAAAGATTTGGGTCGTCGGCCAGGTGATGCTTCTAATCTCGCTCTCATCAATTGAGATAACCGGTCTATTTACTTGAAAGTCGTAAAACTCCTCTGATTCAACATCTGCGATCAGTTCGGGGAGTACCTCATCATTTCTGTCGCCCCATCCTGACAACAAGTGTTCAACAGCACCAGATGCGGCCTCGGCAGCATCGTTCCAGCCCGAAAAGGCCATAATCATGACTGGATTTCGCAGTAGCGGAATCTGATGAATCTCCATGAAAGCAACCTTAAGGTAACCTTCGTTAAATGAGTACTCCATCAAAGCAACCAGGGTTGTTACGTACAACCCTTGCGCAAAGAGTCGTAGTTGCCGATGGGGCCATGGGAACGATGCTTCAGGCTGCCAACCCGACCATCGAGGATTTTCAAAGCCACGAAGGCTGTAATGAGATTCTCAATGTTAGCCGGCCCGACATCGTGCGCTCTGTTCATGATGAGTACTTAGCGGCCGGTGTAGATGCGATTGAGACCAATACCTTTGGTGCAAACTGGTCCAATCTCGCCGATTACGGAATTGAAGATCGTATATATGAACTGGCATTTGCGGGCGGAAAGATCGCACGAGAGGCGGCAGACTCTTTCGCAACGAAGGATAAACCTCGTTTTGTTTTAGGCTCTTTAGGGCCTGGTACCAAACTTCCAAGTCTTGGTCATACTACATATGAGAATTTAAAGCTTGCTTATTACACAGCAGCTAAGGGTTTAGCTGATTCAGGGTGTGACGCTCTGTTGGTTGAAACATCTCAGGATCTGCTACAAGTAAAGGCGGCGGTCAACGGTTGCCGCCAAGCGATCAATGAGTCCGAACGGGACATTGTCTTGATCGCACAAGTTACCGTTGAAACCACAGGCACCATGCTTCTTGGCTCAGAGATCGGTGCGGCTTTAAACACCTTAGAGCCCACGGGGATTGATCTGATTGGTTTGAACTGTGCGACTGGGCCAACTGAGATGTCTGAGCACCTTCGATACCTAAGCAAGAATGCAAAGATTGCAATCTCTGTAATGCCAAACGCTGGTCTTCCCGTTCTTGGATCAAATGGAGCTTCATATCCCTTGGGGCCAGAAGAGTTAGCAATCGCACTCGATGCCTTTGTCGATGATTATGGAATCTCCTTGGTTGGGGGATGTTGCGGTACTACACCCGAGCATCTTTCAGCGGTTGTAAAAAAGGTGAGTGGTAAAAAGGTTCATAATCGAACTCCTGAGTTAGATCCTGGAGCCTCATCGCTGTATCAGTATGTTCCATTTAGACAGGACAAGACCTATCTTGCCATTGGTGAACGCACCAATGCCAATGGTTCTCGTGCATTTAGAGATGCATTGTTAGCTGAGGACTGGGAAAAATGTGTAGAGATTGCACGTGATCAAATTCGTGATGGTGCTCATATGCTAGATCTTTCCGTGGATTATGTAGGTCGCGATGGTGCCGCTGATATGAGCCAACTTGCTTCACGTTTTGCCACAGCCAGTACCTTGCCAATTGTTCTTGATTCCACCGAACCTGCGGTACTCAAAGCAGGACTAGAACACCTAGGTGGTCGATGTGTCATTAACTCCGTCAATTACGAGGATGGAGATGGCCCGAGCTCTCGCTTTGCAAAGATTATGCCCTTAGTTCAAGAGCATGGAGCAAGCGTAGTCGCCTTAACTATTGATGAAGAGGGGCAGGCACGAGATGCGCAATGGAAACTTCGTGTGGCCAGGCGACTCATCAATGACTTACATGACAACTGGGGAATGAATGTCGGCGACATCTTGATTGATTGCTTAACCTTTCCTATCGCAACTGGTCAAGAGGAAACTCGAAAGGATGGAATTGAAACCATCAATGCGATACGTCAGTTAAAGGTTGAGTTTCCCCAAGTTCAAACAACCCTTGGCGTCAGTAATGTTTCCTTTGGATTAAATCCTGCTGCACGCGTTGTACTTAACTCTGTTTTCCTTCATGAGTGCGTTCAGGCCGGGTTGGATTCGGCGATAGTCCACCCTTCAAAGATCACACCTATGGTGCGCATCGAGGAGCGTCAAAAAGAGGTAGCACTGGATTTAATTTATGACCGTAGGCGATTTGATGGGGATGAATGCACATACGATCCTCTTCAAGAGTTTCTGCAACTATTTGATGGTGTTGAACTAGCAACCAGCAAAAATGCGCGAGCAGAGGCATTAGCAGCGCTGCCACTGTATGAACGGCTACAGAGACGAATCATCGATGGAGAAAAGGTTGGACTTGAAGATGATCTCAAGGAAGCGATGTCACAGGGAACGCCTCCGCTAGAAATTATCAACTCCCACCTCCTTGAGGGTATGAAAACTGTAGGTGAACTCTTTGGTAAAGGAGAGATGCAGCTGCCCTTTGTACTTCAAAGCGCTGAAGTTATGAAGACAGCGGTTGCCATACTTGAACCATTTATGGAGAAAACCGGCGACGAAGGTCGCGGAACTATGTTGCTGGCAACGGTTAAGGGAGATGTACACGATATTGGTAAAAACCTTGTCGATATTATCTTGACTAATAATGGCTACCGCGTCGTCAACATCGGTATTAAACAAACGATTAATCAGATTATTGACGGTGCCACTGAATCTAATGCCGATGCGATCGGAATGAGTGGGTTACTTGTTAAATCCACCGTAATCATGAAAGAGAATTTGCAGGAGATCACCGCACGAGGCTTAGACCAAAGGTGGCCAATCGTCCTCGGGGGAGCGGCTTTGACACGAGCCTATGTCGAGCAGGATTTAGCGGCGTTGTTTCCAGGTGAGGTTCGCTATGCCCGTGACGCATTTGAAGGCTTGCGTTTAATGGATGCAATTATGGCGATTAAACGTGGCGAGCCAGGTGCAGCACTTCCCGCACTTCGCGAACGCAAGGTTGCCAATACACGAGTTAAAGTCGAAGATGCACCGATCGACACAACACGTAGTGATGTAGCAATCGATGTAGATATCCCTACTCCACCATTTTTTGGTTCCCGCGTTGTTAAAGGAATCCAGCTCAGCGATTACGCAGGAATGTTGGATGAACGAGCGCTCTTCGTTGGTCAGTGGGGGTTGAAGGGCAATCGTGGTGAGTACGAGAACATGGTTGAAACAGAAGGCCGTCCACGTTTGCGCTCACTTCTCAATGAGGTACAAGCAAATGGATGGCTCAACGCTGCGGTTGTCTATGGATACTTTCCTTGCTACAGCGAAGGTAATGAGCTAGTTATTCTCCATCACGAAGGTGAAAATAAAGGCAAAGAGAGAACACGCTTTACCTTCCCGCGCCAAATGCGTGATCGACGATTGTGTATTAGTGATTTCTTTGCATCTAGGGATTCTGGGAAGACCGATGTTGTGGCTTTCCATGTAGTTACTATGGGTTCAACAGTCAGTGAAGCGGCTGCAAAGCTTTTTGCAGCTAACAATTACCGGGAATATCTTGAACTTCATGGGTTATCAGTACAGTTAACAGAAAGCCTTGCAGAACACTGGCATGCGCGCATTCGTGAAGAGTTGGCGGTGAGGGGCGAGGATTCTGCAGATCTTCAAGGGATTTTGGATCAAGGGTATAGAGGTTCACGTTACTCATTCGGGTATCCCGCCTGTCCTGATCTCGACCAACAGGTTCAGTTGTGTGAACTCCTCGAACCATCACGAATCGGTGTTGAACTTTCTGAGGAGTTCCAATTGCACCCCGAGCAATCAACATCAGCAATCATTGTTCACCACCCCGAAGCAAAGTACTTCAACGCGAATTAATGGACTCTCACCACACTTTTTTTGAGGCCGTCTTCTTTGATATGGATGGGTTGTTGGTTGACTCCGAACCTGAATGGTTTCAATCTGAAATTGAGGTGACCGCGCCTTTTGGTTACACCTGGGTGCAAGAGGATCAGATCGCATGTCTAGGGGGTCCACTTACCCGAGTAGGCCAATACATGTATGAAAGGTGTGGCGGGAAGGAAAGCCCGCCCTACTTCACCCAAAAACTGATTGATACTCAAGCGGAAAAGATGCGGGGCAACACCCCAACCATGCCTGGGGCGGTTGAATTAGTACAAGAACTTCAATCCTACGGAATCAAGACCGCTCTGGTGTCTGCTAGTCCGCAAATCATTGTTAACGCTGTTCTGGATAACCTGGGCCAGGAGTTATTTCCCTTCTCTATCAGTTCAGATGATGTCGGAAGAACAAAGCCATATCCAGATTGTTATCAAAAGGCAGCAGCCATCAGTCAAGCAAATATCGCCAATTCGCTTATTTTTGAGGATTCCATAACTGGAATGAAGGCTGCATCGGCCAGCGGAGCCTTTCTCATCGCTGTTCCACATCTTGTGAAAATCGAAGAGTCCACAAAGATCCGTGTCATCAGCTCTCTTGAGCAACTATCATTTGAGAAGTTATCGGCGTTGCACACAGATTTTACGATAACGATCTAGCTGTTGTGTGCAGGGCAGATGCTCTTGAAAAAGCACCAATCACATAACCGTGATGGTTTCGGTGGCCAGTAATCCTTCTGGATTGAGATGAAAATATCCTTGGCAACGCGATGTAACACCTTTTCAGCTGATTCAATATCATTCATTGTCGGATTACTTTTAACTACTCTTCCATCACCTAAGTAGATCAGTTGCAGAAGTTGCGGAAGTACACCGGTAGCTTTCCAGTAGAGAAGTGCATAAACGCGAAGTTGAAAGAGCGCTTTTTCCTCCCAGCCAGGTTTTGGAGATTTTCCAGTTTTATAGTCAACTA
>LIAM01000020.1 GCA_001438925.1 Actinobacteria bacterium BACL15 MAG-120619-bin91
TACGCCCGCAAAGAGGATGCTCCTCGTATCCATCAGTTGATTAAAGATCTAGCTGAGTACGAGAAAGCACCGCTGGAGGCAAAGGCAACGATCCAACAGATCGAAGAGACAATCTTTGGCGACAACCCAGTTGCTTTCTGCCATGTCGCAGAAGATAACGGCCTTGTGGTTGGAATCTCTATCTGGTTTCTTAACTACTCAACATGGGTTGGCAAACCTGGAATCTACCTTGAAGATCTCTACGTTGATCCCGCATACCGCGGCAAAGGTTACGGTTTAGCTTTCCTCAAAGAGTTGGGCAAGATCTGCGTTGAACGAAATTATGAAAGATTGCAGTGGTGGGTTCTGGATTGGAACCAACCAAGCATCGACTTCTACTTATCTCTAGGCGCAGTACCAATGGATGAGTGGACTGTTTATCGCGTTAGCGGAGATGCACTTAAAAAACTAGGAAGTTAGTTAAGCGGTAGGTGTTTCTGCAAGATCTTCAGGGGTGTCAGGCAGTGATGCCTTTGGTGCTCCCTTAAATGTGAAGACAGCTTCTGCGCCAACACCTTCGACATCAACAACGATGATCTCGCCAGACTTGAGCTCACCAAACAAGATGCGCTCTGATAATGCATCTTCAATCTCACGTTGAATGACACGACGCAATGGGCGTGCACCCAACAATGGATCGTAACCACGCTCTGCAAGAAGATCCTTAGCAGCAGGTGTGAGCTCGATGCCCATGTCCTTTGTCTGCAAACGATCATCAAGATTCTTAAGCATCAAATCAACGATCTGAATGATCTGTGGCTTAGTTAACTGGTGGAAGACGATGATGTCATCGATACGGTTGAGGAACTCTGGGCGGAAGTGTGACTTAAGTTCATCACTGACCTTGCCCTTCATGCGCTCATAATTTGTTAGATCATCATCGCTATTAGCAAAGCCAAGCCCAAGTGACTTAGAGATGTCACGGGTACCAAGGTTTGTAGTCATGATGATGACGGTGTTCTTGAAATCTACTGTTCGGCCTTGTGCATCTGTAAGGCGTCCATCTTCAAGTACCTGTAGAAGTGAGTTGAAGATATCTGGGTGAGCCTTTTCAATCTCATCAAAGAGAACAACTGAGAATGGACGACGACGTACCTTTTCAGTGAGCTGTCCACCCTCGTCATAACCGACATACCCTGGAGGTGCACCAAACAAACGTGATGCGGTGTGACGCTCTGAGTACTCAGACATATCAAGTTGAATCAACGCATCCTGATCACCAAACAAGAATGAAGCAAGTGTGCGTGAAAGTTCTGTCTTACCAACACCAGAAGGACCAGCGAAGATAAATGATCCGCCTGGACGACGAGGATCCTTCAGACCTGCGCGTGTACGACGGATCGCTTGTGACAACGCCTTGATCGCTTGATCCTGTCCAATCACACGGTTGTGTAGCTCATCCTCCATGCGAAGCAGACGTGCTGTCTCTTCTTCAGTAAGTTTGAATACAGGAATACCAGTTGAAAGAGAAAGTACCTGTGCGATGAGTTCTTCATCTACTTCGGTAACCTTATCTAGATCTGTGGCCTTCCAATTCTTTTCAGCATCATGCTTTTCTGCGATTAAGTTCTTTTCCTTATCGCGAAGGGTTGCAGCTAATTCAAAATCTTGACCATCGATTGCTGACTCTTTCTCCTTGCGAGCATTTGCAATCTTGTCATCAAACTCGCGTAGCTCGGCAGGTGCTGTCATGCGCTTAATGCGAAGACGTGAACCCGCTTCATCAATAAGGTCGATCGCCTTGTCTGGCAAGAAACGATCTGAAACATAACGATCAGCCATATTTGCAGCCGCTGCGAGCGCACCATCTGTGATTGATACACGGTGGTGTGTTTCGTAGCGGTCACGTAGGCCCTTCAAAATCTCAATGGTGTGAGCTACTGATGGCTCCTTCACCTGAATTGGTTGGAAGCGGCGCTCAAGGGCTGCATCCTTCTCAACATGCTTGCGGTACTCATCAAGTGTTGTCGCACCAATTGTCTGTAGCTCACCACGAGCCAGCATTGGCTTCAGGATGCTTGCAGCATCAATCGCGCCCTCTGCAGCTCCTGCGCCTACAAGTGTGTGGATCTCATCGATAAAGAGAATGATGTCGCCACGAGTTTTGATCTCTTTTAGAACCTTCTTCAAGCGCTCCTCGAAATCTCCGCGGTAACGAGAACCAGCAACTAGTGCACCTAGATCAAGTGAGTACAACTGCTTGTCCTTTAATGTTTCTGGAACATCATTCTTGTAAATCGCTTGTGCAAGACCTTCAACAACCGCGGTCTTACCAACACCTGGTTCACCAATAAGAACTGGGTTGTTCTTTGTACGACGTGAGAGAACCTGCATCACTCGCTCGATTTCATTTTCGCGACCAATAACTGGATCTAGCTTTCCTTCACGTGCTGCTTGTGTCAGATTGCGACCAAATTGATCAAGAACTAAAGATGTCGATGGAGTTCCTTCTGCAGGTCCACCAGTTTGTACAGCTTCCTTACCCTGGTAACCAGAGAGAAGTTGAATGACCTGTTGGCGAACACGATTTAGATCTGCACCAAGCTTTACAAGAACCTGTGCCGCAACACCCTCACCTTCGCGGATTAAACCGAGAAGGATGTGTTCAGTTCCGATGTAGTTGTGACCTAACTGCAACGCTTCGCGAAGTGAGAGTTCAAGAACCTTCTTTGCGCGCGGAGTAAATGGAATGTGGCCACTTGGTGCTTGCTGGCCTTGTCCGATGATCTCTTCAACTTGTGCGCGTACGCCTTCAAGTGAGATGCCCAGTGATTCAAGGGCTTTAGCTGCAACGCCTTCACCTTCATGGATTAAACCCAGAAGGATGTGTTCGGTGCCGATGTAGTTGTGGTTGAGCATGCGTGCTTCCTCTTGGGCCAGCACGACAACGCGACGGGCTCGGTCTGTAAAGCGCTCAAACATGGGCGGTGCTCCTTTGAATCGTTCTTTCATTAAGCCTAATACCTGCGGGGCTAGGCTCGCGAGGTGGAATGCTTCTGACTTTTACAACCCCAAATGTGGCGGGGTTATGCCCGAAAATCGACTAAATCTAGGTACTTATAGCTTCTTCAGCATTCGGGTATTTCCCAGGGTATTGGGCTTTACCGACTCAAGATCCAAGAACTCAGCCACACCGGCATCGTAGGAGCGCAATAGTTCCTGGTAAATCTCGGGCTCGACCGGGGTTCCTTCGATTACCTCGAAGCCGTGGCTGCCAAAGAACTTAGTTTCAAAGGTCAAGCAAAAGATTCTCTTTACGCCCAGTGATTGTGCGCGATCAATAATGGAATCCAAAATCTGATGACCGACCCCTTTGCCGCGAAGATTTTCCGCAACCGCAACTGTGCGAACCTCAGCTAAATCCTCCCACAGAACGTGCAACGCACCGCAGCCAACAACTTGCTCACCTTCAACTGCAACGGTGAACTCCTGAACACTTTCATACAAGGTCACAGTCTCTTTTGAAAGTAAGCGACCTTGTGGTGCATATGAATCAATTAACTGGCGAATGCCTTTAATGTCATTGGTACGAGCTGGACGAATCTGCATTGATTAATCAACTTCAGGCTTAACAAGTGGGAACAAAATAGTTTCACGAATTCCAAGACCGGTTAGCGCCATAAGTAAACGATCAACTCCCATTCCCATTCCACCAGTTGGCGGCATCGCAAACTCCATAGCACGCAAGAAATCTTCATCTACCTGCATCGCTTCAAGATCACCCTTAGAGCCAAGATTTGCTTGTTCAACTAAACGATCACGTTGAATCACTGGGTCGATTAGCTCTGAATAACCCGTTGCAAGTTCAAAGCCATCAATGTACAGATCCCATTTTTCTGCAACACCCGGAAGTTCACGGTGTGCACGTACTAGCGGAGAAGTATCTACCGGGAATCCCATCACAAAAGTTGGTTCAACTAATAGATAACGTGCAACATGCTCGAAGATTTCTTCAGCAAGCTTTCCAGTAATCCACTTTGGATCAATCTTCAGGCCCAACTTTTCAGCGATCTTCTTCAAATCTGCATACGGGGTAAGGGCTGTAACTGTTTCTCCAACACCGTTAGAAATAGCCTCATACAAGGAGATTTGCTTCCACTGACCACCTAAGTCGGCTTGGCGACCATCGTGGTGGGTAACAACATGTGAACCTGCAACCGCCATCGCTGCATTTTGTACAAGGGCACGAGTCAGATCTGCGATCGACATCCAGTCACCGTATGCCATATAGCTTTCGATCATCGCAAACTCTGGAGAATGAGATGAATCTGCACCTTCATTACGGAAGTTACGGTTGATCTCAAATACACGTTCGATTCCACCAACCACGCAGCGCTTCAAGAAAAGCTCTGGAGCGATACGCAGGTAAAGATCCATGTCATATGCGTTTGAGAAGGATTTAAAGGGACGGGCCGCAGCGCCACCATGCATAACCTGCAGCATGGGAGTTTCTACTTCAACAAAGTTAGCCTTATCAAAGGTGTCGCGCAAAGATTTCATTACCGCTGGACGCATACGTGCATTACTGCGAGCCTCTGGGCGAACAATTAAATCTACATAGCGCATACGAACACGTGTCTCTTCAGACATTGGCTTGTGATCATTTGGCAATGGACGCAGTGACTTAGATGCCAAGCTCCATGAGTTAGCCAAGATGGAAAGTTCACCGCGCTTAGATGTAATGATCTCGCCAGTGATCGAAACGATGTCACCTAAATCAATATCTGATTTCCATGAGTCAAGAACCTCTTGCCCGACCTTGTCCAAAGACAACATCGCTTGAAGCTCTGTTCCATCTCCTTCGCGAAGTGTTGCAAAGCAAAGTTTTCCGGTATCGCGCTTAAAAATAATTCGACCAGTTAATGACTCGATATCACCCGTTGCAATATCGATCTCTAGACCGATGTACTTGTCACGAATCTCCTTGAGAGTTTTAGTGCGAGGTACAGAGACTGGATACGGCTCAACCTTGCGCTCAAGCAGTGATGCCCGCTTTTCACGTCGAATACGGAGCTGCTCAGGCAGATCCTCTTCGGTAGGTAGGTTTTCAGTACTCATAGGTTATGAAGTCTACCGACTCATGCATTTCGTTCGTGAATTAAGCGAAGCCCAATCAGCGTTAAATCAGGCTCATGTTGATCGATAGTTTCTGCAACTCCGATGATTAATGGGGCTAATCCGCCCGTTGCAATCACCGTTGGCTTTGCTGAATAAATCTCTAAAAGCTCGGCGGTAATGCGGTCAACTAATCCATCTACCTGACCAGCAAAGCCATAAATAGTTCCGGATTGAAGAGCCTCGACCGTATTTTTGCCGATGACATTCTTTGGCTTGATTAACTCAACCTTGCGCAGCTGGGCCGCACGTGATGCAAGAGCATCCACCGAGATTTCAATTCCAGGTGCTAGTGCACCACCTAGAAACTCCCCTTTAGGCGAAACAACATCTAGGTTTGTCGAAGTTCCAAAGTCAACAACAATTGCCGGGCCGCCAAATAGTGTGTGGGCCGCCAAGGTATTAACGATGCGATCTGCGCCTATCTCCTTTGGATTATCCACTAGCAATGGAACACCTGTTTTAATTCCTGGCTCAACAATTGTGACCAGAACATCTGAGAAATAATCAGCGATCATCGTCCGAAGTTCCCGCAAAGTTGCTGGAACGGTAGAACAGATAGACAACCCCGTGAGGTCGTAATCCTCTACAAGTGCGCGGTACTGCAGCCACAGCTCATCCGCGGTGCTGCGTGGATCTGTCTTTACGCGCCATGAGCGAACCATTTCCTTGTCATCAAAGATCCCAAGTACCGTGTTTGTGTTTCCGACATCAACTGTTAATAACATTCTTATCTCCCTACCATTTGCATGTTGTCAATTAAGCGAACACCTTCTACCCAGCCAGCAATAATTGCTCTGCGATTTTCCGTTGAATCATCTGCGGCTGAAAAATCCTTCTCATCAATAATCGTTGCGTAATCCTTTTCAAAGCCTGGCTCTGTGGAAAGGGTTGAGTTCAGTACCTCTTGAGCTATTTCAACCGTTGGGGCTAACTTTGCGGCAGCCAATGCGCGATGAATTACAAGCGCAGTATCGCGCCCAGATTCACTTAACCGAACATTGCGTGATGACATCGCCAAGCCATTAAACTCTCGGACAGTAGGCACAGCAATGATTTCAACCTTGCTCTTCATAGCTTTGATGATCGTTAACTGCTGGAAATCCTTTTCTCCAAATACAGCCTTGTCAGGCTTTGCAACTGCAAAGAGACGATCAACAACGGTAACAACTCCATCAAAGTGTCCAGGACGGGATGCGCCTTCAAACTTGTTTCCTAACGGTCCCGCACTCAGTGTCTTAAACCCTTCTGGGTAGAGATCTTCATACTCGGGGAACCAGACCTCGTTAGCACCTGCAAGTGTTGCAATCTCGATATCTCGCTGTGGTGAACGGGGATACTTTTCTAAATCCTCTTTACTTTCAAACTGAAGTGGATTTACAAAAATACTTACGATGACATCTTTATCCAAGGTGCGCGCACGTTTAATCAGCGCTTGGTGGCCCTTATGCAAGGCACCCATGGTTGGTACTAATACAGTCATTTCAGTGGCTCCAGTCCTTTCGGGGTACCGGGCGAGATGTTTGTTAGTTTACAGCTAAGCAGGCAATTGCTCCAAAAGTTCTTTTATCGGACCATGCGTAAGCAGGACCGCATCAGGCTCAATCTCAAACCAGGGTTGTAAAACAAAACGACGTTCATGTGCCCGAGGATGTGGAAGTTGCAACTCATCAGCTTTACTGAGCAATCCACCGTACTGAATCAAATCGAGATCAATAGTTCGTGGGCCCCAATGCACAACTCTTTCACGGCCTAAACTCTCTTCGATTCCATGGAGCAGGGACAACAAATCCATTGCCGGAAGCTCACTCTCGATTATGCACACAGCATTTAAGTAATCAGGTTGTTCTGGGCCACCAACTGGTGCCGTTGAAATGTATGTAGAAACGCTTTTCACATCAGTTGCCACACGTAGTAGAGCAACCGCTAAATCTAAATTTTCTTGTGGATTGCCAATATTGGCACCTAATGCAATTACAGCTTTCATCGAACTCGAGTAACAACAACAGCAATATCTTTTAACTGTGCAGCAACAGGTGCCTGTGGCTTATGAACAGTTACAGAGACCTGTTGAACCTTTACATGCTGATTCAAAACTCTCTCTGCAATTCTTCCTGCTAACTTCTCAATTAAGTTGACCGGGTTACTGGTAATTTCCTCAACTACCAAATCAGTTATCTCGGCGTAATTAACGGTATCTTCGATCGCATCTGAGAGTGAGGGTGCGGTTAAATCCAAAGTTAGGATCAAATCCACAAAAAAATCTTGTCCATCTTTTCGCTCATGCTCTAAAACGCCGTGGTATCCAAATCCATGAATCCCAGTCAAAATTATTTGATCCCTCATGAACTTAACACCTGCTTGTGTGGCTTCACACTGTGAACTCTAACCGCCCACACACCGGTTGAGCTCAGCCGTTTAGTAAGTTCGATAGTCGCCTGTTCTCTTTCATCAGGTGAATCTCCACCGAGAAATCTCTTGCGTGATGCCCCAACTAAGACTGGATAACCCATGGCAACGATGCGATCAATTGATTCGATGATGGCCCAATTATGTTCAGCCTCCTTTGCAAATCCAATCCCAGGATCAATGATCAACTTATTTCTGTGAATCCCTACATCTAACGCCGCTTCAATACGCTCATTGAGCTCTGAAATAACATCTACAACAACATCCCCGTAAATAGCCTTGGAATTCATCTCTTTTGCATGTCCACGCCAATGCATTGCGATGTAAGGCACCTGCAGTTGAGCAGCGGTTTGTAACATCGCAACGTCGGCTAATCCCCCGCTGACATCATTAATGATTGAAGCACCAGCCTTTATAGCCGCCTCTGCTGTGCTTGCTCTCATTGTGTCGATACTTATTGTGACCCTATGTTTACTTAATTCCTTTATTACCGGAATAGTTCTGGCGATCTCTTCAGTCTCACTAACTCGCTCAGCTCCTGGTCTAGTTGATTCGCCCCCAATATCAATGATGTCGACACCTTCTGCAATCATTTCGAGGCCATGTTCAACAGCAGCCTCAAAATCATTATGTCTTCCACCATCGGCAAATGAATCAGGCGTTACATTTAAAATGCCCATCACCAACATAATTTATCCTTTTGTTATTAAGGAGATTGCCTCTGCACGGGTAGCAGGGTTATTCAAAGCACCGCGAACCGCCGATGTCGTTGTGCGCGCATGAGATTTCTTTACTCCACGCATCGACATACACAAATGCTCGCAATCAATAATTACAATCACACCAAGTGGATCCAATATCTTCACCATTGCATCGGCAATCTGAGTCGTGAGTCTTTCTTGTACCTGTGGGCGCTTTGAGTACATATCTACCAAGCGAGCTAACTTTGAAAGGCCAGTTATCTTTCCACGTGGGATGTATCCAATATGTGCAACGCCATGGAAAGGTGTTAAGTGGTGCTCACAGTGAGAAAAGACTTCGATATCGCGGACAATTACAAGCTCTTCATGACCAATATCAAAGGTTGTTGTTAAAACATCTTCGGGTGATTGCCACAACCCTTCAAAGTTTTCCTTCATCGCACGAGCAACACGTGCAGGTGTCTCCTTTAATCCTTCACGATCTGGATCCTCGCCAAGGGCAAAAAGCAGTTCACGGACAGCCTTTTCCGCACGTTCCTGGTCATATGGACCAGAAGCGCGACCATCTGTCACCGTGATCTTATTTACCGTCACTTGCAGCCTTCTTGCGACGTGTTGGCTTCTTTTCCTTGCTTGCTGCTTCAACAATTAAACGCTCTGGAACATCAACTGGTGGCTGCTCCGATGGAATACGTGTTGCTGAACCGGTCCATGCCGGACGCTTGGTAACCAACTTGACCTTATTAAAAATCTCTGCGATCTCATCCTTGTTAAGCGTTTCCTTCTCAAGCAGTTGGATCACCATTTCATCAAGAATCTTTCGATTTGCAACCAAAATATCAAAGGCTTCTTGGTGAGCATTTTCGATTAATGTACGAATCTCTCGATCTACTACAGCAGCGATATTCTCGCTGTAATCGCGTTGGTGTCCATAATCGCGACCAAGGAAAGGTTCGGTTGAACCACCTCCTAATTTAATTGCACCTACAGCTTCAGTCATTCCGTACTGAGTGACCATTGCACGAGCAAGTGCGGTTGCCTTTTCAATATCATTTGAAGCACCTGTCGAAGGATCATGGAAGATTAACTCTTCTGCTGCGCGACCACCTAGCGAGTACGCCAATTGATCGAGCAACTGATTTCGTGTTGTTGAGTACTTATCTTCATCTGGAAGAACCATTGTGTAACCAAGGGCGCGACCTCTAGGCATGATCGTTACCTTGTGTACTGGATCGGTATGTGGCAAGGCATGTGCAACAAGTGCATGGCCTGCCTCGTGATAAGCGGTGACACGACGTTCATCATCATTCATCAAACGAGATTTACGTTGCGGCCCAGCCATTACGCGATCAATCGCTTCATCTAATTCGAGATTGCCAATAACCGCCTTGTCATCACGTGCAGAGAGTAAGGCGGCTTCATTAAGAACATTTGCAAGATCTGCACCGGTAAAACCAGGCGTACGACGAGCGTAATCAACTAGCTTTACCTCATCACTGAAAGGTTTGCCCTTTGCATGGACCTGCAGAATCGCTTCGCGTCCCTTGAGATCTGGGCGATCAACCGCGATCTGACGATCAAAACGACCGGGGCGAAGTAATGCTGGATCCAAAACATCTGGACGGTTTGTAGCTGCGATCAAAATAACCTTTGAGTTCTCCTCAAAGCCATCCATCTCAACTAAAAGTTGGTTAAGTGTTTGTTCACGTTCATCATGTCCGCCACCCATACCTGCGCCACGTTGGCGACCGACAGCATCAATCTCATCGATAAACACAATTGCAGGCGCATTCTCTTTAGCTTGGTTAAAGAGATCGCGAACACGGGCTGCACCAACACCAACAAACATTTCAACGAAATCTGAACCAGAGATAGAGTAAAACGGAACTCCTGCTTCGCCTGCTACTGCACGCGCAAGAAGGGTCTTGCCTGTTCCTGGAGGACCAAAGAGTAAAACACCCTTTGGAATCTTTGCACCCAGAGGTGCGTACTTTTCAGGCTTGGCTAAGAAATCCTTAATCTCATCTAGTTCGGCAAGGGCTTCATCTGCACCGGCCACATCCTTAAAGGTTGTCTTAGGAACATCAGGATCTTGAAGTTTGGCTCGGGATTTTCCAAATTGGAAAACTCTATTCCCGCCTTGGGCTTGACTCATGACCCAGAAGAACAAGAAACCTATTAGCAGGAATGGAAGTATTGAGAAAAGGAATGAGACAAGAAGTGATTGTGATGGGACCTTTACATTCCAACCTCTAGAAGGTGGATTTCCAGTTAATGCATCAACAATTGTTGGCTCTTGCCGTGCAACGTAAAAGGCTTCCACCTTTGAAGAGCCCTTAATTGTGCTGCCAGGCTTGAGGATTAAGCGGAGTTTCTGATCTCTATCTACAAGCTCAGCTGATTCAACCTGCGCCCTTGAAATTGCATCCAAGGCTTGTGATGTTTCAATCTGCGTATAACGATTTCCTGCTGAAGAGATCTGTCCAAATACAGTTACTGCAAAAATCGCAGCAATGATCCAAAAGAGTGGTCCACGTATCAATCTTTGACTCTTTGTAGGAGTTTTCTTATTTCCTTGCTTACCCGAGAAACTCTTTCTTGCCGCTTTCTTTGGCTTCTGTGCTTGTGACATATGTAGGGACTCCAGGGATTATTCGTACATGTGCTTGGCTAGCACACCAATAAATGGAAGGTTGCGATACTTCTCGTCAAAATCGAGACCATAGCCAATTACAAAATCCTTAGGGATATCAAAACCAACATACTTAACATCGACCTCAACCTTTGCAGCATCTGGTTTGCGAAGAATAGAGAGAATTTCTACGGAGCCAACTCCACGGGATTCAAGGTTTGCCTTAAGCCATGAGAGCGTCAAACCAGAGTCAACGATGTCCTCAATAATCAAAACATTTCTACCGGTGATGTCACGATCAAGATCTTTAAGAATTCGAACTACTCCACTGGACTTTGTTCCGGAACCATAGGAGGAGACAGCCATCCAATCCATATCGACATGGCGTTGTAATGCACGTGAAAAATCAGCTACAGCCATAACAGCGCCCTTAAGTACTCCAACGAGTAAAAGATCTTTGCCTTCGTAATCCTTATCAACCTGTGCTGCAAGCTCTTTGATACGTGTCTGCAACTGCTCTTCGGTCACGATTACTCGCTCGATATCGCCCTTGACTGCCTCTAAATCCACGGTTCTCCCTAAGGTCGGTGCTGTAAGAGCGAAAGTCTGCCCGAAATCCGCGCAACCTTCACACCGCCCGGCAAATTGAGCGCACCCTGGCCGCTCCAGGCGGTAATGAGCGCCTCAACCCCGCTCACATGCTCCATTGTGACCATCCCGGCAGGGGCGCCAGCTGCGTAGATCGCCGCTCTGATAAGTCGGGTTCTGACCGCTCGCGGCAGTTTTTCTAAGTAGGCACAATCCAGGTTCAAAAGATCTAAAGCAAGCTCCTCAGCTTTAGCCCAATGATCTAAGGCATCGGCATCATCTCGCAAAAGATGTGCGCTTCGAGCAAGCGCCTCTGAGATTCCTGGACCGATGCTTGTCTCTAAAGCTGGCAAGGCAACATTGCGAACACGAACACGTGAAAAATCAGGGTTCTCATTGTGTGGATCGCTCCAATACTGCAACTTGACCTCTTCGCAATACCTTTCACTTTGATCTCGGGTAATTTCAAGAAGTGGTCGCACATAAACTCCATTGTGGGGTGCCATTCCTGACAGTGATCGTGTTCCCGATCCACGAGCCAATCCAAGCAAAACGGTTTCAGCTTGATCATCTCGAGTGTGCCCAAGGAAAACTGCAACAGCGCTTTTTTCATCAGCTGCTTCTTGTAAGGCTAAATAACGTGCTGCCCGAGCAGATGCCTCTAAACCATCTTTGAGATCTACATTAACTTTTTTGATGATGCAATCTAAACCAAAGTTTTTTAACTGGGCTAC
>LIAM01000021.1 GCA_001438925.1 Actinobacteria bacterium BACL15 MAG-120619-bin91
TTACCAAGATGCCTTGGTGATACCAGGTAGCTCACCGCGGTGAGCCATTTCACGGAAACAAACACGGCAGATACCAAACTTCTGATAAACAGCGTGTGGACGTCCACAACGTTGGCAGCGTGTATAGCCGCGCACCTTGAACTTAGGCTTGCGAGCCGCCTTTACCTTGAGCGATGTCTTTGCCATGGCTTATGCCTCCTTGAATGGAAAGCCGAGCGCCTTGAGTAGTGCGCGACCTTCAACATCATTCTTTGCTGTCGTTACGAAAGTAATATCCATACCGCGTGGACGATCTACCTTGTCCTGTTCGATTTCTGGGAATACAACCTGCTCGGTTAGACCGAAGGTGTAGTTTCCATTTCCATCAAACTGCTTTGGTGAAAGACCACGGAAGTCGCGGATACGTGGAAGTGAGATTGAAAGCAAACGATCTGCAAACTCCCACATACGATCTCCGCGCAAAGTTACGTGTGCGCCAATTGGCTGACCCTCGCGAAGCTTGAACTGAGCGATTGATTTGCGAGCCTTTGTAACCTGTGGCTTTTGGCCGGTGATTGTTGTTAGGTCGCGGATAGCACCTTCGATCAACTTTGAATCACGAGCAGCGTCGCCGACACCCATGTTCACGATGACCTTTACAAGTGTTGGAACCATCATTGGATTCTTAAATCCAAACTCGCTCTTTAGTGCAGGAGCGATATCGCTCTTGTACTTAGCTTTTAGACGTACATCTACCTTGGTTGACATTAGATGTCCTTTCCGGTGCGACGTGAGATACGAATATTCTTGCCCTCATCATCTTTGCGAACACCAAGACGAGTTGCCTTGCCATCCCCATCAACGACCATGACATTTGAAATGTGTAGTGATGCTTCAACTGTGATGATTCCGCCGACCTTTACGCCGCGCTCACCAGTTGACTCCTTGGTGTGACGCTTCTGGCGGTTAACGCCTTCAACTGTCACACGGTTGCCATCAACTGAGAGAACCTTTCCTGTTGTTCCGCGATCTTTACCCGCGATAACAAGAACGGTGTCATCCTTCTTAATCTTTGCCATTATTAGAGCACCTCCGGGGCTAACGAGATGATCTTCATAAAGCGCTTATCGCGAAGTTCACGTGCAACTGGTCCGAAGATACGGGTTCCACGTGGCTCGCCATCAGCCTTCAAGATCACTGCAGCGTTTTCATCAAACTTAATGTAGGAGCCATCTGGACGACGACGCTCCTTAACTGTACGAACGATGACAGCCTTTACGACCTCACCCTTCTTAACCTGTCCGCCAGGAATTGCATCCTTAACAGAACAAACGATGATGTCTCCGATACCGGCATAGCGGCGCTTGGATCCACCGAGCACACGAATACAGAGAAGCTCTTTAGCTCCTGTGTTATCCGCGACGCGTAGGCGCGATTCTTGTTGAATCATTAGTTATCCACCGAACCCTTACTTTGCCTTCTCGAGAATCTCAACCAAACGCCAGCGCTTTGTTGCTGACAATGGACGAGTTTCCATGATGAGTACACGATCGCCCATGCCAGCAGAGTTCTGCTCGTCATGTGCTTTTAACTTGCTTGAGCGAGACATAACCTTTGAGTACATCCCGTGCTTTACACGATTTGATACCTCAACGGTGATGGTCTTATCCATCTTGTCACTTACGACAATTCCTTCACGGACCTTACGGTCGCTGCGATCTGCATTAGTAGTACTCATTACGCAGCTCCTCCGATTCCTAGTTCGCGTTCGCGAATAATTGTGTAGACACGTGCGATCTCTTTGCGAACCTCACTTAGACGACCATGGCTTTCCAACTGACCTGTCGCTGCCTGGAAACGTAGGTTAAAGAGTTCTTCCTTCAACTCGCGCACCTTGGTAGCTAAATCCTCAGCTGACAACTGGCGTAGTACTTCATTAGTTGTAGTAGCCACTTATGCCTCCTCACGCTTTACTACACGACACTTCATTGGAAGCTTGTGCATCGCAAGACGCATAGCTTCTGTTGCGATTGCCTCTGTTACACCAGAGATCTCAAACATCACGCGACCTGGCTTAACATTTGCAATCCACCACTCTGGTGAACCCTTACCGGAACCCATACGAGTTTCAGCAGGCTTCTTTGTGATTGGACGATCTGGATAAATATTGATCCAAACCTTTCCACCACGCTTGATGTAACGAGTCATAGCGATACGAGCCGCTTCAATCTGACGGTTAGTTACATAAGCAGGAGCGAGAGCTTGAATACCGTAGTCACCAAATGCAACTGTTGTTCCACCCTTTGCTGCGCCCTTACGGGATGGGTGGTGCTGCTTACGGTGCTTAACACGACGTGGAATTAACATTAGTTAGATGCTCCTTCCGTAGTTGCAGCCGCAGTTGCAGTAGGTGTTCCCTGAGAAACAGTTACCTCTGCCTTTGGTGCGCGAGGTGTACGAGGACCGCGGCGCTCTGGCTTTGGTGCACGCGCTTCAGCAAGTGCCTTTTCAGCACGCTCTGTACGTGAACCAATAACCTCACCCTTGTAGATCCATACCTTCACACCTAAGCGACCAAATGTTGTATGTGCCTCGTAGAAGCCATAATCAATATCGGCGCGAAGTGTGTGTAGAGGTACACGACCTTCACGGTAGAACTCAGAACGTGACATTTCTGCACCACCGAGACGACCACCACACTGAACACGAATGCCCTGTGCGCCAGACTTCATCGCTGTTTGCATTGACTTCTTCATTGCACGACGGAATGAAACACGTGCAGCAAGCTGCTCGGCGATTCCCTGTGCAACAAGTTGTGCATCGATCTCTGGGTTCTTAACCTCAAGAATGTTGAGCTGTACTTGCTTGCCAGTTAGCTTCTCTAGACGCTGACGAAGGATGTCTGCTTCTTGACCACGACGGCCAATAACAATTCCTGGACGTGCAGTGTGTAGATCGATACGGACGCGATCACGTGTGCGCTCGATTTCAATTCGAGATACGCCAGCGCGCTCCATACCCTTCTGCATCAAGCGACGGATTTCGACATCTTCCTTGACGTAATCCTTGTATAGCTTGTCTGCGTACCAACGTGACTTGAATTCAGTTGTAATGCCGAGACGGAAGCCGTGTGGGTTTACTTTTTGACCCATTACTTGGTCGCTCCCTTCTGAGTAGTCTTCTTCAAATTCATTGTCTTTGATGAAGCTTTTACATCGCTAACTGCAACTGAGATGTGTGATGAACGCTTCAAGATACGGAAACCGCGACCCTGTGCACGTGGACGGAAACGCTTCATCGTGCGGCCCTCATCTACTAGCGCTTCTACAACCCAGAGCTCTGAAGCATCGCGGATTGCTGGGTTCTTGGCCTTCGCATTTGCAACCGCAGAGTTAAGAAGTGTGTACACATCTTGTCCTGCAGCTTGTGGTGCGAACTTCAAAATGTTGAGTGCCTCATCAGCACGTTGTCCACGAATTAGGTCGACGATACGACGTGCCTTCTGTGGTGTATGGCGAATATCGCGCAGTACTGCGCGTGCAACTAATGCATTCTCTTGTGTGTTAGCCACGAGCTGCCTTTCGATCGTCGCCCTTAACGTGACCACGGAAGGTACGTGTTGGTGCGAATTCGCCTAACTTATGTCCGATCATTGCGTCAGTTACAAAAACCGGAATGTGCTTACGGCCATCGTGAACTGCAATGGTGTGTCCGATCATTGAAGGAATGATCATTGAGCGACGTGACCAGGTCTTGATCACATTTTTTGTGTTGGCATCGTTTTGTGCATCTACCTTCTTGAGTAAATGTCCATCAACGAATGGACCCTTCTTGAGACTTCTTGGCATAAGGGCTCCTACCTACCGCTTCTTATTCGACTTGCGACGACGGACGATCATTGAATCTGATGCTTTCTTCTTACGGGTGCGGCCTTCAGGCTTACCCCATGGAGTCACTGGGTGACGTCCACCAGAAGTCTTACCTTCACCACCACCGTGTGGGTGATCTACTGGGTTCATAACAACACCACGAGTAGTTGGACGAACACCTAACCAGCGCTTACGTCCAGCTTTTCCGTAGTTAATATTTCCCTGCTCTGCGTTTCCAACTTCACCAACAGTTGCGCGGCAACGAACATCAACGTTACGAATTTCGCCAGATGGCATACGTAGTTGTGCGTATGGGCCATCCTTTGCAACCAGCTGTACAGATGCACCAGCTGAACGAGCGATCTTCGCTCCTCCACCTGGACGTAGTTCAATTGCGTGAACCGTTGTACCTACTGGAATGTTGCGAAGTGGAAGATTGTTTCCTGGCTTGATATCTGCCTTTGGACCATTCTCAACCGTTGCGCCCTGGACTAACTTGTCCGGTGCGATGATGTAACGCTTTTCTCCATCCGCATAGTGCAGAAGAGCGATGCGCGCTGTGCGATTTGGGTCGTACTCAATGTGAGCGACCTTCGCTGGAACGCCATCCTTATCGTTACGAACAAAATCGATGAGACGGTATGCACGCTTGTGACCGCCACCTTGGTGACGAACAGTTACGCGACCTTGGTTGTTACGTCCACCCTTTGAGTGAATTGGACGAACAAGTGACTTTTCAGGAGTCGAGCGAGTGATTTCAGCGAAATCAGGAACGCTTGCGCCGCGCTGACCAGGGGTCGTTGGCTTTAATTTACGAAGTGCCATGATGATCCTTTTCTTTTCAAGGTCCAGTTCCCGTTAGGAAACCGGTCCTCCGAAGATGTCGATGCGGTCGCCAGCTGCAACTTGAACAATCGCGCGCTTGGTGTCTTTACGCTTTCCATCACCAAAACGTGTCTTCTTGTTCTTGCCCTGACGGTTCATTGTGTTAACGCTTACTACCTTTACGTTAAATACCTTTTCAACAGCGATCTTGATCTCTGTCTTGTTTGCATCTGGTGCAACGATGAAGGTGTACTTGTTCTCATCTAGCAACCCGTAGCTCTTTTCAGAAACTACTGGTGCGACTAGAACGTCGCGGTAATCTTTCATGCGCTGACCTCGCTTTCACGTGCAACAGATGTTGCACCCTTGCCCTTTGAAGGGGCCTTTAGGAAATCTTTGATCGCAGTCTCTGAGAAGATAACGTCATCGCTCTTGAGGATGTCGTATGCATTCAACTGATCTGGAACAAGAAGGTGTAAGTCATCAGCGTTACGAAGTGAACGCCACGCTAGATCCTCAGTACGTGATACGACAACAAGAAGGTTCTTGCGATCGCTGAACTGACGAACTGCGGCAATAGCTGACTTTGTTGAAGCAGCTGTTGCGATTGAATCAAGCACGTGAATACGATCGTGACGCTGGCGGTCTGAAAGAACTCCGCGCAGAGCAGCTGCGATCATCTTCTTTGGTGTGCGTTGGAAGTATGTACGTGGGCGAACAGCGTGTGCTGCACCACCACCACGTTGTAGCGGAGCGCGAACAGAACCCTGACGTGCACGGCCTGTTCCCTTCTGCTTGAAAGGCTTCTTTCCTGAACCAGATGTTTCACCACGGTTCTTTGCCTTCTGTGTTCCCTGGCGAGCAGCTGCAAGCTGTGCAGTTACTACCTGGTGAATCAAAGGAATATTTGTCTGCGCATCAAAGATATCTGAAGGAAGATCTACAGATCCAACCTTCTTACCTTCTGCATTCTTTACTTCAACAGTAAGCGCCATGATTAGTTGCCAGCCTTTCCTGCTGTTTCATAGACCGCGTGCTTAGCTGCAGAACGGATGAAAACTAGCTGTCCGTCTGGGCCAGGAACTGATCCCTTGATAAGAAGTAGGTTGCGGTCTGCATCAACAGAATGCACGACAAGGTTTTGAGTTGTGACGCGAACGCCACCCATAACACCTGACATACGCATACCCTTGAAAACACGACCTGGTGTTGAACATGCACCGATTGAACCTGGCATACGGTGCTTACGATCTACACCGTGAGATGAACCAAGACCACCGAAACCGTGGCGCTTCATAACACCAGCAGTTCCCTTACCGGTGCTTGTTCCAGTTGCATCAACTAACTCGCCAGCTGCGAAAACTGTTGCACCAATCTCTTGTCCAACTGTGTAGTTAGAGGTATCGAGTGTGCGAAGTTCTGCTACTGAACGGCGTGGTGTAACACCGGCCTTGGCAAAATGTCCTGCAAGTGGCTTTGTAATCTTCTTTGGGTCGATTGCGCCGAAAGCGATCTGAACAGCTGAGTAACCATCTTTTTCAGGTGTACGGATCTGCGTAACTACACATGGACCTGCTTCAACAACGGTTACTGGAACCATCTTGTTGTTGGCATCAAAAACCTGGGTCATGCCCAGCTTCTTACCGAGAACGCCCTTGATGGACGAGCCCGCTGCTTGAGTTGTAAAAGTCATTGTTGTCGTCCTTTCCTTAGAGCTTGATCTCGATGTCGACACCTGCTGGCAAGTCGAGACGCATCAATGAATCAACAGTCTTAGGTGTTGGGTCGATGATGTCGATTAGGCGCTTATGTGTGCGCATCTCGAAGTGTTCGCGGCTGTCCTTATATTTGTGAGGAGAGCGAATAACACAGTAAGTGTTCTTCTCTGTTGGTAGCGGCACTGGACCCGCGACCGTCGCACCAGTGCGCTCAACAGTTTCAACGATTTTCTTCGCTGAACTATCAATCACCTCATGGTCGTAGGCCTTGAGTCGAATGCGGATCTTTTGTCCCGCCATGTCGTTCTCCTTCTTATTTATTCTTCGTTTAAATTTAATTTTCAAACTTTGCCTTTACCCGGCGGCTTTTACACCGCCGGGCTCAAACATTTAATTCTGTGGAGCTATTACTTCTTAATCTTTGTAACGCGACCAGCACCTACTGTGCGGCCACCTTCACGGATTGCGAAGCGAAGTCCTTCTTCCATTGCGATTGGCTGAATCAGTGTTACTGACATTTCAGTGTTATCGCCAGGCATAACCATTTCTGTACCTGAAGGAAGTGTTACAACACCAGTTACGTCAGTTGTACGGAAGTAGAACTGTGGACGGTAGTTGTTGAAGAATGGTGTGTGACGTCCGCCTTCATCCTTTGAAAGGATGTATGCAGATGCATCAAACTCAGTGTGAGGTGTGATTGAACCAGGCTTGCAAACAACCTGACCGCGCTCAACATCTTCACGCTTTAGACCACGAAGTAGAAGTCCAACGTTCTCGCCAGCCTGACCTTCGTCAAGCAACTTACGGAACATTTCGACACCTGTAACAGTTGTCTTCTGAGCCTCTGTGCGGATACCAACGATTTCAACTTCTTCGTTGACCTTTACGATTCCGCGCTCAATACGACCGGTGATAACAGTTCCACGACCTGTGATTGTGAAAACATCTTCTACAGGCATTAGGAATGGCTTATCAACTTCGCGAGCTGGCTGTGGAATAAATGAATCAACTGCATCCATTAGCTCCATCAACTTGTCAGCCCACTTCTGGTCACCCTCGAGTGCCTTTAGTGCTGAAATACGAACGATTGGAGTGTCATCTCCTGGGAACTCGTACTTAGATAGAAGTTCACGAACTTCCATTTCAACGAGTTCAAGAATTTCTTCATCATCAACCATGTCTGACTTGTTAAGAGCCACAACGATTGATGGAACGCCAACCTGACGAGCAAGTAGTACGTGCTCCTTTGTCTGTGGCATTGGACCATCAGTTGCTGCTACGACGAGGATTGCTCCATCCATCTGTGCAGCGCCAGTGATCATGTTCTTGATGTAGTCAGCGTGGCCTGGGCAGTCAACGTGTGCGTAGTGACGCTTCTCTGTCTGGTACTCGATGTGAGCGATAGAGATGGTGATACCGCGTTGACGCTCTTCAGGAGCCTTATCAATCTCAGAGAACGCTGTAGCAGCGTTCAGTGTTGGGTGCTTATCATGCAAAACTTTTGAGATCGCTGCAGTAAGTGTGGTCTTTCCATGGTCAATGTGACCGATGGTTCCAATGTTTACGTGCGGCTTTGTGCGCTCGAACTTGGCCTTTGCCATTTTGGTTCCTCTTTCCTTTACTAGTGCTTAGTTATTAGGGTTCTTCGATATTTTGTTTTAGTGCTAGGGATTTATTCGCCGCGCACCTTCGCAATGATTTCCTTCGCTACGTTGCCAGGTACTTCGGCATACGAATCGAATTCCATTGAGTAGCTTGCGCGACCTTGAGTTCTGGAGCGGAGATCGCCGACATAGCCGAACATCTCTGACAACGGAACTAGCGCCCTAACAACGCGGGCACCTGACCGCTCATCCATGGCCTGGATTTGACCACGACGACTGTTGAGATCGCCGATGACATCACCCATGAAGTCTTCAGGGGTAACAACTTCGACCTTCATTACTGGTTCAAGAATTGCAGGATCAGCAAGTTTTGAGGCTTCCTTGAACGCTGCGATACCAGCCACCTTGAAAGCGAGCTCCGATGAGTCAACATCGTGATACGCGCCATCAAGAAGAGTTACTCGTACATCTGTTAATGGATAGCCAGCGAGAGGGCCTGATGTCATCGCTTCTTGGCAACCCTGGTCAACTGAAGGGATGTACTCGCGAGGAACGCGACCTCCAGTTACCTTGTTTACAAACTCATATCCACCTTCAACTTCACCAGTTGGAAGTGGCTCAATTGCAATCTGAATCTTTGCAAACTGTCCAGAACCACCAGTCTGCTTCTTGTGTGTGTAATCGTGACGAGCAACAGCCTTGCGAAGTGTTTCGCGGTATGCAACCTGAGGCTTACCAACATTTGCTTCAACCTTAAACTCGCGACGCATACGGTCAACGAGAATTTCAAGGTGAAGCTCACCCATACCAGCGATGATTGTCTGACCTGTTTCTTCATCAGTCTTAACATGGAAAGTTGGATCTTCTTCAGATAGACGTTGAATCGCAACGCCAAGTTTTTCCTGGTCACCCTTTGTCTTTGGCTCAATCGCAACAGAGATAACTGGTGCTGGGAAGTCCATTGATTCAAGGATTACCGGCTTAACTGGATCACAGAGAGTTTCACCTGTTGTTGTGTCCTTAAGACCCATAACAGCAACGATCATTCCTGCACCAACATTGTCACGCTCTTCGCGCTTGTTAGCGTGCATCTGGTAAATCTTTCCGATGCGCTCCTTGCGATCCTTAGCTGAGTTAAGAATTGTTGAACCAGTCTCTAGAACACCTGAGTACACACGGATAAATGTGAGCTTTCCTAGGTGTGGATCTGTCATGATCTTGAATGCAAGAGCTGAGAATGGCTCATCATTATTTGGAAGACGCTTGATCTCCTTCTCTGGATCATTCATATCGTGACCGACGATCGCATCCACATCAAGTGGGCTTGGAAGGTAGCGAACAACAGCATCAAGCATTGGCTGTACACCCTTGTTCTTGAAAGCTGATCCAGTTAGAACTGGTGAAAGCCTTGCAGCAAGAGTTGCGCGACGAATTCCTGCGATAATCTCTGCTTCTGTTAACTCAATTCCTTCAAGGAACTTCTCCATCAACACATCATCATTCTCAGCAAGAGTCTCGAGCATTGCTAAGCGAGCGGTCTTTGATGCTTCGACCATGTCAGCTGGAATCTCTTCAACTGCGTAATCTTCACCCTTTTGTGTTTCTCCACGCCAGGTAAGCGCCTTCATTGCGATGAGATCGACAACACCAATGAAGTCAGATTCTGCACCGATTGGAAGTTGTAGAACTAGAGCAACTGCGTTTAAGCGATCCTTGATCATGCCAACGCACTTGTCGAATGAGGCGCCTGTACGGTCTAGCTTGTTAACAAAACAAATACGTGGAACTGAGTAACGATCTGCTTGACGCCATACAGTCTCAGACTGTGGCTCAACACCAGCAACACCGTCAAACACAGCAACTGCACCATCTAGAACGCGAAGTGATCGCTCTACCTCAACTGTGAAGTCAACGTGACCTGGTGTATCAATGATGTTGATCAGGTGCTTGTCCCACATACATGTTGTTGCAGCTGAAGTGATCGTGATGCCACGCTCTTGCTCCTGCTCCATCCAGTCCATGGTTGCCGCGCCTTCGTGCACTTCACCAATCTTGTAGTTAATACCTGTGTAGAAAAGGATGCGCTCAGTAGTCGTGGTTTTTCCCGCGTCGATGTGAGCCATGATTCCGATGTTGCGAACCGTAGCTAGATCGATCTTTTCTACTGTTGACACTTAATATTCCTCTTCTCGAAAGTCTCTAATTACTCGTCGTATGTACTTGTCAATTACCAGCGGTAGTGAGCAAACGCCTTGTTTGCTTCCGCCATTTTGTGGGTATCTTCGCGACGCTTTACAGCGGCACCAAGACCGTTGCTTGCATCAATAAGTTCATTTGTCAGACGCTCTGCCATTGACTTTTCGCGGCGTGAACGTGAGTAATCAATTAACCAACGTAGAGCCAGAGTAGTTGAACGGCTTGCTTTAACTTCAACCGGCACCTGATAAGTAGCTCCACCAACACGGCGTGAGCGAACCTCAACAGCTGGCTTTATGTTGTCTAGTGCACGCTTCAAGGTAATAAGCGGATCGACCTGAGTCTTCTCGCGGGTACCTTCTAGTGCGTTGTAAACAATCGCTTCTGCAGTTGAACGCTTACCGTGTAGAAGTACGCGGTTAATTAGCGCTGTAACAACTGGAGAGTTGTAAACAGGATCTGCAACAACTGGTGACTTAACAACAGGACCTTTACGTGGCATTAGCTAGCCTTCTTCTCTCTCTTAGTACCGTAACGAGAACGTGATTGCTTACGGTTCTTAACACCTTGTGTATCTAGTGATCCGCGAATGATCTTGTAACGAACACCAGGTAAATCCTTTACACGACCACCACGTACAAGAACAATGGAGTGCTCTTGCAGGTTGTGACCTTCACCTGGAATGTATGCAGTGACTTCCATGCCACTAGTAAGACGTACACGTGCAACCTTGCGAAGAGCAGAGTTTGGTTTCTTAGGGGTCGTTGTATAAACGCGTGTGCAAACTCCGCGTCGCTGTGGTGAACCCTTAAGTGCAGGTGTGCTTGTCTTCGTAGTCTTTTCTGCACGACCACGACGAACTAGCTGTTGAATTGTTGGCACTTCATCTCCATTCGTAACTTCGTTACTGATCTTTATTCACGCTTAATTGCCGACCCACGCGGTCGGGTGTGTTGCACCCAATTCGCATAATCGCTGCTTAAAGTTTTACAACTTAGGGACAGCACAGGCAAAGAAGCTCTAAAAAAGAGCAGACGCGAAGGGTAACCCAGTGGCCTCACGCGAGGCAAATCGCCCTTTTACTCCTAAATGGCCTTGGAATGTGGCCACAACCCTGCTTTTTGTCAGCCGGGCGTGTCGCCCCAAAACCACTAAAAAGGCGCAAAAAGCCTCATAATCACGCCTATGACTACATCAGATCTACTCCTCTTAGGAATCGTCCTCTTCATCCTCATTGATTTCAGCGCAGGGGTAGTCATCAACTACCTCAATGAGGGCTCAAAAAACCGCCCTTTAAGCCCGGAGGGTGCCGAGATCTATAACCCCGATGAGTATGCAAAATCGCTGGAGTACGGCACAGCCAAGTATAAGGTTGAGCTGTTTACTGCGGTCATCACCACCGCGGTCATGCTTGCAGCGATCATCCTTGGTTGGTTTGCTTGGTTAGATGAAATCATCAGAGATCGATTTAATAATGAAATTGCTATCACCGTCATCTTCGTTGGCGTACTAATCGCAGTCTCCATGATCGGTTCATTGCCGGTTAGCTACTACTCAACCTTTGTAATTGAAGAAAAGTATGGCTTCAACAAGACTGGTAAGAAA
>LIAM01000022.1 GCA_001438925.1 Actinobacteria bacterium BACL15 MAG-120619-bin91
TGTGCGGCTGGCATTGATTTGAGCCGCTCGGACCGCATCTGTAACACCCAGAATCGACACCAAACCGGTGTCTTTTAGCAGAGAAACAAAGTCATTAAGCAATGGAGGAACAACTCTTCGGATCGCCTGAGGTAGAACAACAAAACGCATTGTCTGTCCAGAGGTTAATCCCAGAGATCTCGCTGCGGCTCGTTGGCTTGGGTGAATCGACAAGATTCCACTTCGAATAACTTCTGCAACATATGCAGAGTATGTAAGAACCACAGCAACTGTTCCTAAGAAAATTACATTGCTTGATACTCCGCGCAAACCTAAGGCTGGAACTCCAAATCCAACTAACAAGATAATCAAGATCAGCGGAGCTCCACGGAAGATATCAACGTAAGCGGTAGCTAAAAATCTAAATGGGGTTAGGGCTGGAGATTTAGTTGTTCGCAGTAAGGCAAGGCTTAATGCGATAACTCCGATAGCTGCTCCCCCGATAAATGTGAGTTGCAGATTGATCCATAATCCTTTGATGACAGTTGGAAATACCTCTTTGCCATATTCGATATCAAAGAAGGTAGTCTTAACCGTTTCCCAGCCTGGGCTTGTTACAAGAATTACTAGCAATGTGCCGAGAACTAAAATGGAAGAAGCCGCAGCAATGCCTGCTTGCTTGCGGCTTATCGCACGCCGAGACTTACGGCGTTGAATCTCACGTGAGCTTGGCGACCACGCAGAGCTTTTCTTCTCTGACATGGTCGCCAAACTACCGCTTTTACTTCTTAGTTTCTATTACGGCTTCAATACAGGAGCGCCAGCATCAGTTGCTAGCCACTTCTCTGTAATTGCTGCCAATGTTCCATCTGCAGTGATTGCATCGACTGCACCAGAAACACATGAGGTCAGCTGGCTACCCTTAGTGAGTAGTAGGCCAAATTGATCTCCTGAGCCAGTAGATGGCAACTGACCAACGATTAGACCATTTGGAACTTCAACACCTGCAAGATAGAAAGCGGTTGGTAGATCTACGACTAGACCATCAATCTGCTTGTTCTTAAGTGCAGATACTCCAGCAGCATTGTCATTGAATACCTGTGGAGTTGAACCGATTTGGTTTTCAATCGCATCAAGTGAAGTCGTTCCGACAGCTGCGCCAAGCTTTGCTTCCTTTAGCTCTGCAAGAGTTGTCTTTCCATCGATTTTGCTTCCCTTAAATGAAACGATTGCCTGTGGTGCTGTGTAGTAAGGAGATGAGAAATCAACAGCGTTCTTGCGCTCTTCAGTAATTGAGAATTGCTGCAAGTTAAAGTCAAAGTTCTTTTCCCCTGGTGTTACAGCTGAATCAAATGTTGTACGAACCCACGTGACATCTGCTGCATCAAATCCAAGTTCTTGAGCAACTGCGTATGCAACTGCACCTTCAAAACCATTTCCGGTCTCTGGTGCATCATCAATGATCCATGGGTAGTAAGCAGGCTCGCCTGTTGCAATTGTTAACTTGCCTTCAGTTACCAAGGCAAGATCTTCCTTGGCACATGATGCTGATTCTGATGTTGCAGAATCTGATGATGAACATCCTGAAAGTGTTAACGCTGCTGCGATTACAAAAACCGAAAATATTCCGAAACGCTTGTTCAACTCAATCTCCTAATGTGTCAGGGGATCATCACTAACCAAACTAACGGGTTAAGTGCAGTTAGTTAGACCCACGCTTGCCGATGATGTTGGCTACCGGCCTGGTCTTCACCCGGAGCACCCCGCCGCGGTGGAGGGTTGCCGTCCAGTTAGCCGGGGCTTGATGCTGGAACTCATGACCACCGCAAATGTTATTGATGGGTGCGCGAGTTGTCGACTTGCAAACTATGTGCAGAAAAAGGTGAAAATAAAGCTGTGGTGGCGGGTGAAGGATTTGAACCTTCGAAGGCAGAGCCGGGGGATTTACAGTCCCCTCCCATTGGCCGCTCGGGCAACCCGCCAAGGTCGAACAAGTAGTGCGGCAATTATGGATAGTGCGAGGGGAAAGGATACCTTAGGCAGGTACACGCACAAAATGCGTTTTTAGAGTGAAGGAGCCATCACCATGGCAGCAGATGCAAGTTTTGACGTAACCTCCAAGATCGACCGTATGGAGCTCGATAACGCCATTAATCAGGCGGTTCGTGAGATTGAGACCCGCTTTGATTTCAAGAACACAGGTTCAAAGATTGAACTTGAAGGCGACAAGGTTTTGATTGAAGCAGACACGGAAGAGCGCGCAAAGGCGGCTTTAGATGTTGTTAAGGACAAGATGATCAAGCGTGGAGTTTCACTGAAGCACCTTGATGCTGGTGCTCCGCAGTTGTCTGGAAAGATTTACAAGATTGCTGCCCCTTTAAAGGAAGGCATCTCAACTGAGAATGCAAAGAAGATTGCAAAGAAGATCCGTGATGAGGGTCCAAAATCTGTAAAGACTCAGATTCAAGGTGATGAGCTACGAGTAACTTCAAAAAGCCGCGATGATCTGCAGGAAACAATGGCCATGATCAAAGATGGCGGCTGGGATTTTGCTGTTCAATTCACGAACTTTAGATAATTGAGTAAAAATAAGCTCGGTCTTCTATTTGGCGTAAGTGCATACTCTTTATGGGGTGCATTCCCTTTGTACTGGCCTTTGCTTGAACCAGCCAATCCCCTAGAGATCGTCTCTCACCGTGCGGTGTGGACCTTGGTCTTCTGTTTTATTGTGTTAGCTGCAACCAAAGCGCTGAAGTCAACCCTTGTAACTTTAAAGCGCCCAACCGTTGCGATTAAATTATTTCTTTCATCTCTATTGATTTCAATTAACTGGTTGGTTTATATCTGGGCTACTAATAATGAGCATGTTGTAGAGGCATCGCTGGGTTACTACATCAACCCATTGATCATCATTGGCTTTGGTGTAATTTTCTTGAAGGAGAAGATGCGCTCCTTGCAATGGGCGGCGGTCGCAATCGCATCAATTGGTGTTTTAGTCTTGACCTTTGATTATGGCCGCCTACCATGGATCGCTTTGGCTTTGGCTGTTTCATGGGGAAGCTACGGGTTGATCAAAAAGCAGTTGGGGCTGGGAGCACTTGAAGGTCTCACAATCGAAACCCTTATCTCATCTGTCTTCTACCTGGCATACCTAATTTATCTAGGTAATCAGGGTGTTGGTCAGTTTGGGCAGAGCTGGGGCTTAACAGTTCTACTCATTAGCGCTGGAGCTGTAACGGCAATCCCACTTCTACTTTTTAATGGGTCAACAAACAGGCTTCCATTTACAACTATTGGGTTACTGCAATACATAACACCAACACTTCAATTTTCTATTGGTGTTTGGGTGCTCAATGAGGATATGCCGACCGCTCGTTGGATTGGCTTCTTAATTATTTGGGCAGCGCTTGTAACTTTAGCTATTGATTTAATTAAATCAAGCAGAACGGTCAATAATGGCGTCGCATAGCGACATCAACGCTCCTGTTGCATCGTTGATTGGTAGTGGTCCTAATGCGGTGCGAGCCTCTTTAGCGATCATGTAGAGCTGCTCACGTGATTCATCTAAAGCTTTGTGGTTGCGAAGTGCAACCAAAACCTGTTGAACCGTTGCTTCATCTTCGATTGGTGCACTTAGAAGCTCTTTGAGATCGGCATCTGCTGGATTATTTGACTTCATGACATTTAAAGTTACAAGGGTTGGAACACCTTCGCGCAGATCTGTTCCTGGTGTCTTTCCAGATTGATTTGATTCGCTAGCGATATCAATAACATCATCTGCTAATTGGAAAGCAACACCAATCTTTTCACCAAAGATAGTTACAGTGTCGGTGATTTCAGCAGGTGCCCCAGAGATCATGCCGCCATAACGAGCAGAGGCTGAGATCAATGAACCTGTTTTATCGGCAACAACCTTGAGGTAGTGCTCTAAGGGATCCTGTCCTGGGTTAGGTCCCTGAGTTTCCATAATCTGTCCGATTACTAAACGTTCAAAGGTACGTGCCTGTAAGCGAACAGCTGCAGGTCCAAGATCTGCTAAAAGATCTGAGGATTTTGCAAAGAGAAAATCTCCGGTCAAGATCGCAATTGTGTTTCCCCAGCGCATATTGGCGCTTTCAACTCCACGACGAAGTGGTGCCTCATCCATAACATCATCGTGATACAGCGTTGCAAGGTGTGTAATCTCGCAAGCAACCGCAGCCGCGATAACCCCATCTCGCATTGGATCCCCATATTGAGAGGTTAAAAGGGTTAATAAGGGACGTAAACGCTTACCGCCAGCTGCCACCAGGTGGTGGGCGGTCTCATCGACAAAGGGGTACTCGCTGCGGGTGTGACTACGTAGCAGTGATTCAACTTCGGCCATTTGGCTTATTAATTGCGCCTCTAACTCCGGTGCAACGTTGGGAATGCCGAAGGTGGACATTATCGAATGAAGATAGCTAAGTCGGTAATGAAATCAAGTACTGGGGCTGGATAGATACCCAATACCAAGGTGATTACCGCTGCGATTATCACAGTTGCACGAGTCAGGATAGAAGGGATTTCAACCGCTGTTCCATCTTCAACCGCATCTGTGAAGAACATCAACACAATCACACGGATGTAGAAGAAGGCCGCAATAGCACTTGAGAGCACACCAGTTATGACAACCGCTGTTGCGCCATTTTCATAGGCTGCCGAAAAGATTGAAAACTTTCCGATAAATCCGCTTGTAAGCGGAATGCCTGCAAAAGCCAATAAGAAGAGTGCAAAGGCGGAGGCTGCAAATGGTGAGCGCTTGCCAAGCCCCTTCCAGCGATTGAGATCTGTAACTTCTCCCGATGAATCACGAACAAGGGTAACAACGGCAAAGCCACCAACGGTTGCGATACCGTAGGCAAACAAATAGAAGATCGTTGCATCTAAACCAGATTTGTTAAGTGCGATAATTCCTGAAAGCAAAAATCCTGCGTGTGCAATAGATGAATAAGCCAACATACGCTTTACATCGCGTTGAGCAATAGCAACTAGCGATCCAAGCACCATGCTGATAATTGCAATCGCTGAGATAACTGGGATCCAAGACCATTCAGCATTTGCAAAGACTGTGTAGTAAATGCGCAGCATCGCACCAAATGCTGCGACCTTGGTTGCGGCTGCCATGAATGCTGTAATCGGAGTAGGAGCACCTTGGTATACATCTGGTGTCCACGAGTGGAATGGAACTGCGCCAACCTTGAAGAGTAGGCCGATAGACAGAAATGACATTCCGATCAAGAGCAGAACATCATTTCCAGTACCACCGACTACAGCGGCCTGAATACCTGAGAAGGTAATTGAGCCTGAAAAACCATATAAATATGCCGCTCCGAAAAGGAAAAAGGCTGAGGCAAATGAGCCGAGAAGGAAGTATTTAAGCGCTGACTCTTGTGATGCTAGGCGACGGCGACGTGAGAGTCCTGCCATCAAGTACAACGGTAATGACAGTACTTCGAGCGCAACAAAGAGCATGATCAAATCAGTTGCGATTGGGAAGATCATCATTCCGGAAACTGCAAACAAGGTAAGTGGGTAGACCTCAGTCACTTGATTACCTGCTTGTTCTGCTTGACGTTCTTCAGCAGAACCTGGAAGAGCAGCAGCAAGTGGGGTGAATTGTTCTGTATCTGCGATCAAGAAAATTGAAATTATTGCAATGATCAGAATTGATCCTTGGATAAGAACTGCAGGACCATCAATTACTAATGAGCCCATCGCAGGAGTTAAAGACTCCTCACCACGAATTCTCCACACCTGCATAAGAGCAAGCATCAGCGTTCCCAGTGAGAGAGTTAATTGAACAACTGGACGCAGTGCTTTAGAGACAAATGCTTCAACAAGAACACCAATCAATGCTCCACCAAGCAGGATTAAAATAGGTGACAGTAGTGTGTATGAAAGAGCTGGTGATGTAAAAATCATTACTTGCCCCCATTGCTTGGCGCAGGATCAGTGAAGCCCATTTGTGAGATCACATGTGTAGCGGCTGGATTGATTACCTTTAACAAAGGTGATGGGTAGAAGCCCAACGCAACGATGATTGCAATAACTGGTGCAATCGCTAACTTCTCGCGAAGGTTAAGATCCTTAAGGCTCTCATTACCCGGAGTTGTAGGACCATGCAGCGCTTTTTGAACCGGAATCAAAATGTAGAGAGCAGCTAAAACGATTCCGAAGGTTGCAATAACCGCGTGAACTGGGTAGCGAGTAAATGTTCCAACCAGAACCAAGAACTCGCTCACAAAGCTCGATAGCCCTGGCAGCGCTAGAGATGACAGCCCTGCAATGAAGAAGCTCCACGCCATTATTGGCGTAATTCTTTGCAAGCCACCAAAATCTGCAATTGTTGAAGATCCACGGCGTGAAATCATCCAGCCGGCCACTAGGAATAGCGCCGCTGTCGAGAATCCATGGTTAAACATGTACAAAATCGAACCGCTTTGAGCCTGGCTTGTCATCGCAAAAATACCCATCGTGATGAAACCAAAGTGAGAGATAGATGTGTATGCGATTAAACGCTTAATATCCTTTGCACCGATTGCAAGGAATGCACCATAAAGAATTGAGATAACAGCTAAGACCATAATCAAAGGTGTAAAGGTCTTGCTTGCATCTGGGAACAAGGTGAGGCAGTAACGGATCATTCCGAAGGTACCGACCTTGTCCAGAACACCAAGCAAGAGAACTGATGTTCCTGGAGTCGCAGAGTTTGCTGCATCTGGCAACCAGGTATGGAATGGCCAAACCGGAGCCTTGATCGCAAAGGCGATGAAGAAGCCAAGGAACAATAGGTTCTGAGTTGTTGAACTCATTTGAAGTTGTGAAAGTTTGTCGATATCGAAGGTATGTCCACCTTGAGCACCTGACATTACATACAGCGCAATGATCGCTGCAAGCATTAACAATCCACCAAATAATGAGTACAGCAAGAACTTAACAGCTGCCGCCGAACGCTCCCCTGATCCGTATCCACCAATTAGGAAGTACACCGGAATCAACATCGCTTCAAAGATGACATAGAACAGGAATAGATCTGTAGCGGCAAATACACCAATCATCATTGTCTCTAAGACAAGGATCAGGATGTAGAAGGTCTTTACACTCCAACGACCACCATGTGCTTCATTCCAACCGGCAAGCACAACAATTGGTGCAAGGATTGTTGACATCAAAATTAAGACAAGGGCAATAGCATCCACACCTAAAGCAAAGTTAATTCCAAAGCTTGGTATCCAGGCGTAACTTTCAACGTATTGCAGATCCACATTGTCACGCTGGAAACCAACCGCCATTGCGATTGTTGCCGCCATTACAACAAGTGTTGTACCAAGGGCTGCCTGCTTTGCAGCCTTGTCATTGCCCTTTGGAAGGGCGGAGACAATTGCAGCACCAGCCAAAGGAAGCAACATTAGTAGCGATAACCACTTCATTATGAAACCACCACCCAAATAGCAGCGATTAACGCAATTGCGCCAACCAAAATTATTGCCGCATAGCTTCGAACATAACCATTTTGTAGGCCTCGTAGCGCAGAACCTGAGCTCAACGCCACCTGCCCAACTCCGCGAACCGCTCCATCTACAACAGCCTGATCAGTTGCGATCAAGGTTGTTGTTAAAGCCTGACCTGGACGCATAAAGACCGCTTCATTAAATCGATCCTGCATCAAATCTTGACGAGCAACCTTTGTAAAGATTGAAACATCTTCTGGGGCGGTTGAGGAAACATCTTGGCGCGCATACTTGAAGTAAGCAACGGCAACACCGATTGCCACCATGGTTAACGCCATTCCGGAGACAATAATTGGTTCAATTAAATGCTTTTGATACTCATCGCTGTGATCAAACAGTGGGTATAACCAATTCTCTAGAGCATCACCACGTGATAACAAGTAACCAGATGAGACTGATCCGATTGCAAGAATCGCCATTGGCAACCACATTAGCCATGGGGACTCGTGAGGATGTGCATCCCCATCCCAACGCTTTGTTCCGGTAAATGTAAGGATCATTACGCGAGTCATATAAAAAGCTGTAATTGATGCACCGATTAAAGTTGTAATTCCAAGAATGATTCCCTTAGCACCACCGGCATCAAAGGCGGTTTCAATAATCAAATCCTTTGAATAGAAACCTGCAAATGGTGGGATACCCAAAATGGCAAGATAACCAAGCCCAAAGGTTACAAATGTAATTGGCATAAACTTTCGAAGTGCACCGTACTTGCGCATATTCACTTCATCATTCATTCCATGCATCACAGAACCGGCACCTAAGAACATTCCGGCCTTAAAGAATCCATGTGTCAGCAAATGCATGATCGCAAATGCATATCCAACAGGACCTAATCCTGCAGCCAAGGTCATGTATCCAATCTGTGACATGGTTGAGGCTGCAAGCGCCTTCTTGATGTCATCTTTAGCGGTACCGATCAAGGCACCAAACATCAAAGTAATTGCACCAACAATCACAACCACAAGCTGTGCCGTCGGTGCTGCATCAAATACAAAGTTAGAGCGCGTAATCAAGTAAACGCCTGCGGTGACCATTGTTGCCGCGTGAATTAGCGCTGAAACCGGTGTTGGACCAGCCATCGCATCACCCAGCCATGCCTGTAATGGGAATTGGGCTGATTTTCCAGCTGCTGCAACTAGGAGCATTAGTCCTATTGCGGTTAGCGCCGCCTCTGACGTCTGACTTACCTGCTCTTGCACGCCAACAAAGGAAACCGTTCCCATAGTTGCAAAGGCGATCATGATTGCAAAGGACAATCCCATATCACCAACGCGATTCATCACAAATGCTTTCTTTGAGGCTGTCGCGTAGGCAGGCTTTTGATTCCAGAAACCAATAAGTAGGTATGAGGCAAGACCCACGCCTTCCCAACCAACGTAAAGATTGAGGTAACTATCGCCAAGAACCAACAGCAACATCGATGCGATGAAGAGGTTTAGATATGCAAAGAAGCGGCGGCGATCCTTGTCATGAGACATATAAGAGATTGAATAAATGTGAATCAATGTTCCAACGCCGGTGATGAGAAGAACGAAACAGATTGAAAGTTGATCTAGTAGCAAACCAGCATCAACCTTAAACTCACCGACATGGATCCACTCAAATAGTTTTTGTGAGGCAGGACGCTGCTCTGTTGGACGGTCCAGCATCAACATCAATTGGTATAAACCAACACCAAATGATGAAGCTGACATCGCAGTTGCAAGTAGGTGTCCCCACTTATCTGTTCGACGACCTGCCAGAAGAAGAATTGCTGCACCTGCCAATGGAAGTGCTATCAAGTAGACCAAGGTATTTGAAATAAACATACTTATCTCTTCAACAAACTAGCATCATCAACAGATGCTGATCGACGTGAACGATAGATCGCCACGATAATTGCTAGGCCAACTACAACTTCACACGCGGCAACAACCATCGTAAAGAAGGCCATTACTTGGCCATCTAGATCTCCGTTGATACGAGAGAAGGTCACTAATGAGAGGTTTGAAGCGTTGAGCATAAGCTCAATACACATAAAAACGACGATCGCATTACGACGAACCACAACACCTACTGCACCGATTGTGAAGAGAAGTGCTGAGATATAAAGGTAATTGGAGGCGTCCATTACTTCTCCTCCTCAATCTGAGTATTTACCTCAGCAAGGTCAAAGCTCTTGTAATCCAACATATCTCCGCGAGCTTCAAGGCTCGCGTTAACTGATGTCGGAGCTGGTGTGCCATCTGGAAGAAGTGCTGGAACATCTACCGCATTGTGGCGTGCATAAACACCTGGACCTGGAAGTCCTGCTGCGGTACCTAGTGAAGCACCACGGAAACGATTAATTGAAAGTTGGCGCTGTGTTGGACGAGCGGTTGTGCGGTGTTGGTGTGCAAGAACCATCGCGCCCATTGCTGCGGTGATTAGTAAGGCAGATACAACTTCAAAAGGAAATACATATGTTGAGAAGAGCAGCATCGCAATTCCTTCAACATTGCCATCGGCGTTTGCCGCTGCTAATCCAATTGCATCTCGCCCTAAGGTTGCTCTTCCTAAGAGTGAAACCATTAATCCACCAAAACCAATCGCAGCTGTAAATGCGATTGGACGAAGTCCTGGGATTGTCTCTATTAATGAATCTGATGAATCAACACCAACTAACATCAAGATAAAGAGGAAGAGCATCATAACTGCGCCGGTGTACACAACTATTTGGACAATTCCGAGGAATACCGCATCTTGGGCGATATAAAAGATCGCTAGAACAATCATTACGAATGCCATCAAGATCGCTGAGTGAACCGCCTTCTTAACCAGCAACATTCCAAGTGCTGCAGCAACAGCCATTGGGCCAAGAATCCAAAACATAATCGCTTCAGGTTGTGCTGTCTGGCCAACCTCTAGTGCTAACTGCATCATGGTTGGCCATCCGTTGCCTGTGATGGGTGCGCACCCTTCACATCACCGTTGTAATAATTGGTATCCGTCATATCTGGATACATTGGATGTGGGGGCATAAGCATTCCTTGGCGCAGAGGTGCCAGTAAATCCTGCTTCTCAAAGATCAACTTTGCTCGTGAATCATCTGCAAGCTCATACTCATTTGTCATGGTTAATGCGCGAGTTGGGCAGGCTTCGATACACAATCCGCAAAAGACGCAGCGTAGATAGTTAATTTGATAAACCTTGCCGTAGCGCTCACCCGGAGACATGCGATTTTCTTCGGTGTTGCTCTCACCTTCAACATAAATAGCATCAGCTGGACATGCCCATGCACATAGCTCGCAGCCGATGCACTTTTCTAATCCATCTGGGTGGCGATTGAGTTGGTGGCGACCGTGGAAACGCTCTTCAGTCGGTGCCTTTACCTCTGGATATTCAACGGTCAATGGCTTCTTGAAGATGGTTGAGAAGGTAACCCAAAACCCCTTCATCGCACCAAAGAAACCAACTGATGGAGTTTGCTCTACTTCATAAAATTCAACATCGTTTATGCCAAGGTCCTTTGGCTTTAACGGTTCAAGGTTTTCAGCCACGGTCGCCTCCTGTGTTTTTTGAGACATTAATAGTTGAAACCTCCATAGGTAATGAAGGAACTGCAAATGAAGGGGCATCTTTATTGTCACCATCGACAACAGCTGCTTCCTTTTTCTTCTTTGAACTTTCAAATCCAACATTGACCGCCATGATGAGCACGACCACCGTACTTGCAAAGGCGATAACCACTGAACGTGGAGCTCCCTGTAATGAGAGAACGCGCAATGTTGCAACAACCAAGATCCAAAGGATTGAAACTGGGATCAAGACCTTCCAGCCAAACTGCATGAACTGGTCGTAGCGAAGTCGTGGAAGTGTTCCGCGAAGCCACACAAAAATAAAGAAGAAGGTAATTACCTTGGCGAAGAACCAGACCGCGGTAAACCATCCACCTAGCCAAGCCTCGGTAAAGCCAAGCCCTGGAGGTGCTTTATAGCCACCTAAGAACAAGGTGGTAGCAAGGGCTGATACAGCAACAATGTTGATGTATTCGGCGAGGAAGAAGAGAGCAAATTTGAGTGATGAGTACTCGGTGTGGAAGCCACCGACTAGCTCACCTTCTGCTTCTGCAAGGTCAAAAGGTGCACGGTTAGTTTCGCCAACCATTGAGATCGCATAGATAGCAAATGATGGGAAGAGAACTACAGCAAACCACCA
>LIAM01000023.1 GCA_001438925.1 Actinobacteria bacterium BACL15 MAG-120619-bin91
AAGAATTGAACGCAGTTGATCGCCAGGTTGTGTTGTCACCTTTGGCCAATCTGCAATTGTCACACTTCCACCACACACCATCGCAAGTGAGAGAAATGGTGCAGCATTTGATAGATCTGGTTCGATCACTAGCTCTTTTCCATGTAATGCACCTGGCTTGACGCTCCAGCTGTGGTTAGCTGAATCAACCTCAACAGTTGCTCCGAAATCACGCAACATTTCAACTGTCATCTCAATGTGTGGCATTGATGGAAGTAATCCGCCTTGATGCCTTGCAATGATTCCATTATCAAAACTTGGTGCAACTAATAACAGAGCAGATAAGAATTGGCTGGATGCACTTGCATCAATTGTTAACTCTCCACCAGGAATTGACCCTGTGCCATGTAATTTAAGTGGCAGGCCATAACGATTGTCATGATCAACTGAAACGCCTAGCTCTTCCAGCGCTTTAATAACTGGTCCTAGCGGTCTCTCATATGAACGAGGATCGCCATCAAATGCGACCTCACCTGTTGCAAGGGCTGCAAGTGGTGGCAGAAAACGCATAACCGTTCCAGCGTTACCAACATCAATCTTTGCTCCACCTCGCAAAGGCGCTGGTATAACAATCCATTGCAACTCTGTAAGGCCATTGATAGTAACTGCCTTTTCTTCAATCCCGACGCCTAGTGCTTTTAATCCAGCCATCATTAATTCACTATCTCGCGAAACTAATGGCCGACGTAATACCGATGGGCTCTTAGCTTGCGCCGCTAAAATTAGCGCGCGGTTGGTGACAGATTTCGATCCGGGAATGACAACGCTGATATCAACTGGTGTTGCGCCGCGGTAAATCGCGGGCCAGTGGGCGTTGTTTGTCATCGCCTAAGTCTAACCTCTGAGCGCACCTGCGATACCCTTGAATTATGTGTGGACGTTATGCGCAAACCGCGGATATGCGCGAGCTAATGGAGCAGTTCTCAGTAACTGGCACCTCTCCTGAAACTTCTCTGCCACTGAACTGGAATATCGCGCCAACTAATCCCATCTACATCGTTAGAGCCAATGATCAATCCGGAAATGATGCAGCGGTGAGAAAATCATTAGCGGTGGTTTCATGGGGATTAATCGGTCCATGGCTTACCGATCATCAGGAAGCCCGTGCATCACAATCACGTGCGATTAATGCACGCAGTGAATCAATTCATGAAAAGCCAACCTTTAGAAATGCATTTCGTGCGACCCGGTGCTTGATTCCTGCAACTGGTTACTACGAATGGGCAACCGCGTTAGGCAAGTACTCCCCTAAACAACCTTTCTATATCTCTTCACGGGATGACAAACAACTTCCGATCGCTGGAATCTGGAGCAGTTGGCGAGCACCTAGCGGCGAAGTTATTGAAACAGCTTCCATCATTACCCAAGAGGCTCAGGGTGAGTTAGCAACAATTCACAGTCGCATGCCGGTCTTTATGCCCCAGGATCGCTGGGATACCTGGCTCAACCCCCGAAACACCGATCTTCATGAGTTGCAGTCCTTAATGGTCGTTGAGAATCCGGAATCAATTGTGAAACACCATCCGGTGTCCAGCGCGGTCAATAGCGTGGCAAATAATGGAAAAGGTTTAATCCTCGAACTGCCTTTGGGAGAGCCAGAAACCCTCTTTTAGCGATAGTGTTTTAGGCGATGTCAACGGATCTAGTAAAAGAGAGCTCGGCGGATCGTGCTGTCCGCTTTGAGCGAGATGCCCTTGCATTCACAGATCAGTTGTATGCAGCAGCTTTGCGATACACAAAGAATCCGTATGATGCCAAGGATTTAGTTCAAGATACATATTTGAAAGCATTTGCTTCATTTCATCAATTTGAACCAGGCACAAATTTACGTGCATGGTTGTATCGCGTATTAACGACAACATTTATTAATACATACCGCAAGGATCAGCGTCGTCCGCAGCTGAGTTCAGGTGAGATTGAAGATTGGCAGTTAGCAGATGCAGCATCACACACCAGTGATCAGGGAAAATCTGCAGAGGTTGAGGCGCTAGAAAAATTGCCTGATAGTGATATCAAGCGTGCCTTGCAGGAGATCCCTGAAGAGTTCCGTATCGCTGTGTACTTAGCCGATGTTGAAGGCTTTTCCTACAAGGAGATCGCTGAAATCGTTGGAGTTCCTGCGGGAACGGTGATGTCACGTCTGCACCGGGGAAGAAAACAGCTGCGCGAACGGTTAACTGATTATGCAAAGGAACTGGGTTACACCACCGAGAAAAGTTCGGGGGCGAAGCCATGAGTTTCAACGAGTTTTACACAAGTAAGAGCTCCCTCGCCTGCAACGAGGTACTTAACTCCTTTGTCCTTTTAATTGAGGGCAGCATCGAACAGCCTCAGATCGGGTTAATCGAAGTCCATATCTCAACCTGCCCTGCATGTGAAGCAGAGTTGGCACATGAACAAGCGATGCGTCAGTTAATGCAAGACACATTGCGCCGTAGCTGTAATGAAAAAGCACCAGAAGATCTACATGATGCGATTTATCGACAGATTCATGCACAGATGGCTGGAACGTTCACAGAGGTTGTCACTCAATACAGCATGACCGAGATTTCAATTGAGATCGATGAGTTTGGCCAGATTGAGCACCGCGAGGTAACTATCGAACACACCGAAGAGATTCGTTTTTTAAACCCAGAAGATTCAAGCAATGATGGCGATGATCCAAGTGGTGTGAATGGGCAAGGTTAATTAAAATGTTGCCAGAAGAAGAGGTTCTAGGCGCGGTCGGATTTACCGAAATGGTTGTACGCCCAGGCGATACATCGGTTGCAATCGGAATTGGTGACTTACCAATAATTGCGCCATCGCTTCTGATTAATTTAATGGAGCATGCAGCGATACTTTCTTTAGATCTGTACTTAGAGCCAGGTGAAACAACTATTCCAATTAGCGTCGAATTCATTTCATTATCACCTGCTGGAATTGGTGCATCCTTACGTGCAACATCACGTGTAATTGAGATTTCAGGTAAAGAGTTGACCTTTGAATGTGAGGTCTATGAAAATGAACGCCAGATTGCAGCAGCTTTGATAAAAAGATCAGCGGTGGAGCGAGTATCTTTCCTCGCACGCACCGCTGCTCTTCACTTAATTCAAAACGATAAGGCTTAATACTTATTAGTCAAACTAATTGCTTGCAATTAGTTAAGTGCTATTACGCCTTCTTGGTTGCCCAGAAGATCTCAGCAATCTCATCGATCTTCTTAATCAATGAATCTGCAACTGCAACATCCTGAGTTCCCTTTGTGCCTGCAGCACCCGCCAACTTTGTCGCCTCATTAAACAATGAGTGCAGCTGAGGGTAAGCCTCGAAGTGTGGAGCCTTGAAGTAATCGGTCCACAGCACCCATAGGTGCTCCTTAACCTGGTGTGAACGCTCTTCCTTGATCGCCACTGAACGTGAACGGAAATCCGCATCTGGGTTAGCTGCGTACTTCTCCATGCATGCCTTTACAGAAAGCGCTTCGATCTTTGCCTGTGCTGGATCGTAAACACCACATGGAAGATCGCAGTGTGCGTAGACAGTTGTCTTTGGTGCAAACATTTTCTCTCCTTCTCGACTCAAGGCGAGTAATGGGCCTTGTAGTTTTACCGACTTAGTAGTGCGAGACTACCGCCCGTGAGCAAATTTGGCACAGTCAGGGTCTCAGGATCATCGATGGACCCCACCTTTAGGGATGGAGATTGGCTGCTGGTTTCTTGGCTCGATGGTGGACTTGCTCCATTGGTTGGAGATCGCATTCTGGGCAAGGTTGTCGTTATAGAACGTGAGGAACGGCCCGGAATTTTCCTAGTAAAGCGGTTACAAAAATCCCATGGAGGAATTTATTGGGTTCAGGGCGACAATGATGAGAGCACAGATTCTCGTACCTGGGGATGGATTCCAGGTAATGAAATCGTAGGTGTGGTGCTCTTTAGATATCGAAAGAATCGCGCTGGGAAATAGAGTTAGCGTGTAAAGGCTTCGAGCAACAACGCCTTTTGTTCATCCTCATGCAAGTGATGACTTCCAGTTGCAGGAGATGCAGTTGCACGGCGTGAGATACGACGTAGTGTGCGATTACCAAATCCATGTCCACCATGTGCCTCAGATGTGCGCAGAGCGATGTGTGACCAAGGACCTTGGTTAGCAGGTTCATCTTGAACCCATAGCAAGTTTGCATTTGGATGCTTGTTTGCCTCTGCAACCATTTCATCTATTGGAAGTGGGTACAAAAGTTCAACGCGAACAATTGCTGAACCTGTTTCGCCAAGCTTTGCACGCTCTGCAACTAGGTCGTGATAAATCTTTCCTGAACAGAAGATCACACGTGATGCGTTCTGAACTGAATCATCACCGATAACTGGGCGGAAGTGACCACTAGTGAAATCTGACAAGGCAGATGCTGCAGCTTTAAGGCGAAGCATTGACTTAGGTGTAAGGACAATCAGTGGGCGGCGCGCAGGATTCTTTGCATGCCAACGCAGCAAGTGGAAGTAATTGGCAGGGCTTGCAGGCTGAGCAACAGTCATATTCTGTTCCGCACATAGTTGCAGGTAACGCTCAATACGTGCTGATGAGTGATCTGGTCCTTGTCCTTCATATCCATGTGGAAGAAGTAGAACAAGGGAGGAACGCTCGCCCCACTTCTGCAACGCTGAAGAGATGAACTCATCGACAACTGTTTGAGCACCGTTGGCGAAGTCGCCGAACTGGCCTTCCCACAAAACTAGCGCTTCTTCACGCTCAAGGCTGTAACCGTATTCAAAGCCCATCGCTGCATACTCGCTGAGCAATGAGTCAACAACAAAGAATTGGTTCTCATCCTTGATAAGGGCGCGAAGTGGTGTCCACTCATTCCCATTTTCCTTATCGATGATAACTGCGTGACGGTTTGAGAAGGTTCCACGTCGGGCATCTTGTCCAGCAAGACGAATTGGATGTCCTTCTTGTAACAATGAACCAAATGCCAACATCTCACCAGTTGACCAGTCGATTGTTGCATCATTAAGTGATTCCACACGCTTTGCTAGTTGTGGGGTCAACTTAGGATGAACGGTAAATCCTTCCGGAACAGCCATTTGAGTCGCAGCTATTTCACGTGCAGTATTTTCAGAGATTGCAGTGTTGATCTGCTGTGCATCAGGTGCCACAGGAGCCTTGAAGTTTTCATCATGCTCTGGCTCGATGTTATTAACTGAAGCAAAGATTGATTCCAACTGATCTTGATAGTCACGCGCGATTGCATCGGCCTCTTCAGGAGTTATGTCTCCACGACCAACTAATGCTTCGGTGTATAAGGTACGTGTTGAACGCTTTGCATCAATTAACTTGTACATCAATGGCTGTGTGAAGCTTGGCTCATCACCTTCATTGTGACCGCGACGACGGTAACAAATCATGTCGATTACTACATCCCTATGGAACTCTTGGCGATACTCGAAAGCCAAACGCGCTACACGAACACAGGCTTCTGGGTCATCACCATTGACGTGAAACACAGGTGCCTGAATGATCTTTGCAAAATCAGTTGAGTATTGAGAAGAACGTGATGCATGTGGCGATGTGGTAAAGCCAATCTGGTTATTGATGACTATGTGAATAGTTCCACCTGTGCGGTAGCCACCTAACTGTGAAAGCTGCAAAACTTCAGCGTTGACGCCCTGACCTGCAAAGGATGCATCTCCGTGAAGCAAAATTGGCATGACAGAGTAAGCATTTTTCACATTGAGGCGATCCTGCTTCGCACGCACCACTCCCTCAAGAACTGGGTTAACAGCCTCGAGGTGTGATGGGTTTGCAGCCAAGTAAATCTTTGTCGTTGCACCTGTCTCTGAGGTAAAGGTTCCAGATGTTCCTAAGTGGTACTTCACATCGCCCGAACCTTGAACCTGGTTCTCTGCGTAATGTCCCTGGAACTCTTGGAAGATCTGTCCAGCCGATTTTCCAGCAAGATTTGCAAGAACATTAAGTCGACCGCGGTGTGGCATTCCGATACAAACCTCATCAAGTCCGCTCTCTGCGGCAGAAGAGACAACAGCATCAAGAAGTGGAATTACCGACTCACCACCTTCGAGTGAGAAACGCTTTTGACCAACAAACTTTGTATGAAGGAATGATTCAAATGATTCAGCGCCATTGAGCTTTCGCAGAACCCGTAGCTGCTCTTCGCGTGGAAGCTTTGCGTATCCAACCTCAACCTTGTTTTGAATCCACTGACGTTCAACTGGATCCTGGATGTACATGTATTCGACTCCGACTGAACGGCAGTAAGAGTCGCGAAGAATTCCAAGGATTTTGCGAAGCGGCATGAACTTCTTGCCGCCAAATCCACCAGTTGCAAACTCGCGATCTAGATCCCACAGTGTTAATCCATGTGTCACTACATCCAGATCTGGATGTGAACGCTGGACATACTCCAGTGGATCTACATCGGCCATCAAGTGACCAAAGGTGCGATAAGCTTGAATTAACTGCTGAACACGTGCGGTCTTGTTGATCTCTTCATCACGAGTAAATGCAAAATCACTTGCCCAACGAATTGGCTCGTAAGGGATTCGAAGTGAGGAGAAAATTTCATCGTAGAAACCTTCAGCACCTAACAGGTACTCGTGCATGCGGCGCAGGAAATCTCCTGATTGTGCACCTTGAATAATGCGGTGGTCATATGTACTTGTAAGTGTGATTACCTTACTAATAGCCATGTTTGCCAGGGTTTCCTGACTTGCGCCTTGGAACTCCGCTGGGTAATCCATTGCTCCAACACCAAGAATCAAACCCTGGCCCTGAACAAGGCGTGGAACTGAGTGAACAGTTCCGATTGTTCCTGGGTTGGTAATCGACATTGTTGTTCCAGCAAAATCTTCAACTGTTAGCGCACCCGCTCGAGCCTTTTTAATGATCGCTTCATACGCCGCCCAGAACTGTCCGAAATCTAACTCTTCACAACCCTTAACTGATGGCACAAGAAGTTGACGTGAACCATCTGGCTTCGCCAAATCAATCGCAATACCAAGGTTGATATGTTCAGGTTTTCCAACCGCTGGCTTGCCATCTAGCTCTCCAAAGAATGCATTCATCTCTGGCATTGCACGAACCGCCTTGATCATTGCAAAGGCGATGATGTGGGTGAAGGAAACCTTGCCACCACGACCACGTGTTAAGTGGTTGTTAATTACAATTCGATTATCAATCATTAACTTTGCCGGAATTGCTCGCACAGAGGTTGCAGTTGGAACTGTTAATGAGGCTTCCATCGCTTGAACAACGCGAGCGCTTACACCGCGAATTGGTTCAAGAGAAGAGGCACCTGGTGTAATCAAAACTGGAGCAGGTTTTACAACTGGATCTGCTGGCATTGGTTGTGTTGCTGCGGTTTCGCGGACAATTGGTTGTGAAGCCGGTGCGGCAGCTGCTGCTTGAGTAACGGGTGCTGCTTGAGTAACGGGTGCTGCTTGAGTAACGGGTGCTGCTTGAGTAACGGGTGCTGCTTGAGTAACGGGTGGTGCAACTGGTCCGCCGCTTTTTGTTGTGCTTTAGGAATTGGTGGAACACCTTTAGCTGCCACAGATTGAGGAGCGGTAGATCCTGGCTTATTACTTTTAAAGTACTCAACCCATGCAGGGTCTACGGAAGTAGGATTCTGTAGATACTGCTCGTACATCTCATCGACGAGCCAATCATTTGCACCAAAATCCTGTGCCGACACTGGCAAACTCCTTTTTGCATTGGTTACACCACCTAGCCTATCGGCCTGAGCCCGCATGAATAAACAGGTACAGGCGCAGATTTGGCGAGATTGGCCACACCCATTTCGACCTGCTTCTCCATCTATTTCGACCTGCATATCCATCGCACTTAGTCCACCCTTAACCCATGCCGATAGCGATAGTGACAGGGGCCAGTAGAGGCCTGGGATTTGAAAATGCCAAGGGGTTAGCAGCTCTTGGCTATGACATCGTCATGGTGGCAAAGGATCAGAGCCGTCTTTCAACAGCGCAACAATCTTTGCAAAGGGATTTCTCTGATCGAACCTTTTCGACATATGCCGTTGATCTTGCAGATCTCGTAGCTACCCGCGCCACCATCTCTCAGATCGCCACCGCCCATCCAAATCCAGATGTAGTGATTCTGGCTCACGGTGTCATGAGCGAAAAGATGTCAAAAACTTTGCGCACCACAGATGAAGAGTGGCGCAGAGTTATGGCGATCAACCTTGATTCAGTTTTCATCCTTGTAAATGGTTTGGTTCCATCGATGGCCGAAGCGCGTATGGGTCGCGTCATTATTTACTCAGCGTGTCTTGGAAGAATGTCTGGACCTGGAAATATGGGTGGTCTTGCGCCGTATCGAATTAGTAAAGCTGGAGTCAATGCAATGGTTCGCAACCTTGCCCATGAAACAGGTTTAGGTGCTCGTGGCTTATTGGTAGATGCGGTTTGTCCCAACCATTCTCGAACAGATATGGGTGGAGCGGATGCACCGCGCAGCGCTGAAGAAGGTGCAGCATGTGCATTGTGGTTAGCAACCCGTGAATTTAACGCTGGGGATACAACTGGAGTTTTGTGGGAAGACAATCAGATTGTTGAGTGGTAACTAGATGGTGAAGAGATTGTCTTACCTTATATTAGCAAATTTTGGTCATAAAGTTGACCGTGATGCCATCTTCTGTCAGTTCTGGAGCATCGGCAATAATCGCTCTTACGTATGGAGTCTGATCGTGAAAAGCAAGCGCTTCAGCGTTTTTCCAGCCCTCTAAAAAATAGAAAATTGTCGAATCCTTGCTATCTACGTGCAAGTTATAAAAAAGATTTCCCTCTTCTTTTGAGGTTAATTCAACCATTTCCAAAAGACGCCCCTTCAGTACTTCTAGCTTGTCTTTTTTCGCCTGGAAGCGGGCGCACATGATTATTTCCTGGTTAGACATTGAGAGTCTCAAATCACAATATGTGGTCGTAGAGTTTTGTAGGCTATTTGCAAACCAACTTTTATCTTTTCCTCAGTTCCGCCCCATAACGGGTCTTCGTGTTCAACGGATAATGTTCCGTTAAAGCCACCTTCATACATAACATCAATAAGTCTGCGCCAATCAACATCTCCTAGGCCTGGGACCCTGTAACGCCACCAACCAACATCCCAAGGATTTTCTCGTATTACAGATTTACCGGGGTATCCATAGAAATTTCTTTGAGATGTATCTACCTGAATGTCTTTCGCTTGGGCATGAGGAATGCGATCTATATAGGGTTTAATTGCTTCGATTGGATCGATGCCCATCCACACTAGGTGTGACGGATCATAATTTAAATACAAACCAAGGTTAAACATCCATTCCCAAAGTTCTGGTGAGTAGGCCAAGTTGCCCGGATAGCCATCTGGATGCCAACCTTCCATTACGCAGTTCTCAATTATTATTTTTACACCTTTAGAATCAGCGTGCTTTACCAGCGGTGCAAAAACATCTTTGGCCATGGCCAGATTTTCACGCACTGGCTTATTCCAGTCTCGCCCAATAAATGTGCCTACTGTTTCAACCCCTAAAGCCGCTGCAGTATCAATACATTTTATTAAGTGTGAATTAATGGCATCGCGCGAGTTTTGATCTGGATGTAAATTATTGTCATAGAAAGCTAGTGACGATAAAGTTAGCCTCCTGACTCTAAAAATACTTTTTATGGACGTCAGATAATCTGCATCGGTAGACTCTGCATTAATATGGGTCGCAATAAAGGGTCTTTCGCCCAAATCTGGCCAAGCGGCAACCTCTAAGGATTGAAAACCTTCTTGAACTGCAAAATCTGCAATTTGTTCCAAAGTTAGTTTTGGTAGACAGGCTGTTAGAAAGCCAAGTTTCATTTAATCTCCACCCAATTTCCAGATTCCGCAGAAGTTAAAACCGCTTCAGTTAATTTCGCAGCCCTAAGGCCATCATTGAAATTGGGAAGGCCATCAACAACTGCTCCGCCAATAGTCCGATAGGTGTCACTCACAAAGGAATTAAAGCAGTCCTGATAACCCTGCGGGTGCCCTGCTGGAAGAATTGAATAGGACTTGGCACTTGCTGACTCTTCGGCTACTCCGCGCATAACAATTTGATTGGAGGCAAGTCCCCCAATCCACAAGGAATCTGGCACCTCCTGATCGAAGACAAAACTCTCACTTGGGCTCTCAAAAGAAAACCACAATTTGTTCTTCCGGCCGGCAGATACTTGGCTCAAGACTAATGATCCTTGTGCACCCTTATCTGTTCTAAAGATCATCGTTGCACCGTCTTCGGTATCTATTTCAATCTTGTCACCACGGCTTTGAAATACTTTCATTAACTGTGCGTTGATATGCGTGATCCTGTGCCCCGTTACGAATTCAAGAAGATCACACCAGTGAACTCCTATATCGCCAAATGCACGGGAAGGTCCACCAATGCTTGAGTCTAAGCGCCAATTGATAGTTGTTTCACGGGAGAGCCAATCTTGTAAGTAATAACCGTGAAGTAAATTCAAGGGCTCCTTCAAATGCGAAACTCTCGAGCGAGCTTCCCGGACTGATGGATGATAGCGATAGACAAATGGAACTGTAGCTACGACCTCATTTAATTGTGCAAGATCATTCAGGTGCTGAGCTTCTATTACCGAAGTTGCCAAAGGTTTTTCACAAATTACGTGTTTGCCTGCCTTGATTACCTGCTCAGCCAATTCAGCATGGAAAATATTGGGAGTGCATATGTGAATCACATCGATATCGTCGTCGCTCAGCATCTCTTCGATGCTAAGCGCCTTTGCTATTCCCATTTTCAACGCTGCCGCTTTAGCTTCTTCAATCGTTTTTGCCGCAATAGCAGTTACTAAACTACCAGAAGCCCTAATAGCGCGAACGTGCACTTCACCAATAAATCCAAAGCCAATTACGCCAGCATTTATCACTAGTTGTTGAGTAAATGTAACGTCTTCTCGTGAAAATGTAGTCGTCATTCTATTTCTTTTTCGCTAACGCAACTGCAAGAATAATTATTAATCCTCGAACAATTTGTTGTTGACTCACTGGGAGACCTGCAAGAATCAGCCCATTATTGATCAAACCAACTAATAAAGCGCCAAAAAAGGTCCCAATTATTCTCCCACTTCCACCAAACAAACTTGTGCCGCCCAAAATAACAGCTGCAATGGCAGAGAGTTCATCACCCGCACCCCATTCATACCGACCTGTTTGCAAACGTCCTGCGTACAAAAGTCCAGCAATTGAGGCGACAACAGATGAAATCAACATAACCTTGAACTTCACATTCTTAGTATTTATCCCGTTGAACTCTGCGGCATCACGATTTCCACCTGTAGCAAGAACGCGTCGACCAAATGTAGTTTTAGTAAGAGTAATCCAACCAATTATTACTGCTGTAAAGCTCCAAAGTAGCAACCCTGGAAACCAACCAATCGTTCCTGAACCAAAAATTGCATTGAACGTGTCATTTAAGATTGGGATTGGATAA
>LIAM01000024.1 GCA_001438925.1 Actinobacteria bacterium BACL15 MAG-120619-bin91
TTCGATTAGATATCCTTCAAAAGAATAGATTTGGCTCACATTGAGCGATCTAACCCCTCAGTAACACAAAGTCTACTCGCCAGTTCGGCATAGCCCTCTTTACAGTTAATACATGCCTTCACCCAACTCATATCCCACCATCATTCAAGGTGGCATGGGTATCGCTGTCTCTTCATGGCAGTTGGCAAAAGAGGTATCGATAGCCGGTGAACTTGGCGTTATTTCAGGTACTGCGATTGATTCAGTTGTAGCAAGGCGCTTACAAGATGGTGACCCAACGGGTGACATACGTCGAGCCATGGCAGCCTTTCCAAATCAAGAAACTATCAAGGAAATTTTGAATAGATTCTTTATCGAAGGTGGTCGTGAAGCGGGTAAACCTTACCTAGATGTACCGAAGCTAAGTATTAAGGGAAATCTCTTCTCCAACAATCTTTTAGCTGTCGCAAGTTTTGTTGAAGTGTGGCTAGCAAAAGAGGGCCATACCGGGATAATTGGTATGAACATTCTCGAAAAGATTCAACTGGCGATCCCTGCTCAGCTATACGGAGCGATGTTGGCAGATGTTGATTACATCCTGATAGGTGCGGGTATTCCAGCCCAGGTTCCGCAATTACTCAATGAAATTTCGCTAGGTAATAAGGTAGCAATGAAGGTTGATGTGGCAGATACCAAGGAAAAGCATTACCTGCACTTTGATCCGCGCTCTCTTGGTATAGAAAACTTTCCAACAAAACGCCCACTGTTTCTAGCAATCGTCACCTCGCACGCACTTGTTGCATACCTTAATAAAGATGAAGAAACTAAACCTGATGGTTATGTTATTGAATACCACGTAGCAGGAGGACACAACGCTCCCCCTCGTGCCAAGAACCATGTTAACGAAGAGGGCGAGGCGGTATACAACGAGTTAGATACCCCCAACCTAGAAAAGATTTTCGCTTCAGGTTCACCTTTTTGGCTAGCTGGCGGATATGCAACACCTAGCAAAGTTAGAGAGGCGCTCTCCTTTGGAGCCCAAGGAGTTCAAGTTGGATCACTCTTTGCACTGGCGCAGGAATCAGGATTCACCGATGAAAATAGATCTTCAATTTTGCAATCACTTGCAGATCCAAGCATGCGGGTGATGACCGATGCGAGTGCATCTCCAACAGGTTTTCCATTCAAGGTGATTCAGAATAATCAAACCCTTTCAAATGATAATTTGTATAAGGAGCGAACAAGAATCTGCGACTTAGGGTATTTGCGCACCATGTTCCAGCGAGAAAAGGGCGGGATTGGCTATCGCTGTCCAGCCGAACCCCTGGATAACTATGAGTTTAAAAATGGCGAGGTTGATCAAGCTCAGGGTTCTAAATGTTTGTGCAACGCATTGATGGCCGACATCGGATTAGGCCAAACCAGACCAGATGGTCGAATTGAAATATCACTTCTTACATTTGGTTCAGATCTTGAAGGTCCACGCGCACTTCGTGCACTACATCCAGAAGGCTGGAACGCTATGCAGGCCTTAAATTTCCTCAAATCAGCTATCTAGTAACCTTTCTTTTGTGTCGCAACTGCTTAGCAATCTGCCCTCATTTGCTCTGACGACACTTTTACTTGTGATGGTCCCGGGTCAAGGTGTCGCGATGGTGTTGCGCCAATCAATTATGGGAGGCCCGACCGCCGCGCTTCTCTCATCACTTGGAAATTGCATGGGTATCTTGATTTGGAGCATTTCAAGTGCCATTGGTTTATCGGCAATCTTTACCGAATCAGAAACAGCGTATTCAATTCTTAAATGGAGTGGAGTTGTTTTCTTAACATTTATCTCTTTACAAACCTTTGTCTCTCTACGCCAAGAGTTCGGTAGGTTTGATCTGGAAAGTGCAGTCACCACTTCTTCTTGGGGATCATTCCGATTAGGTCTAGTGACCAATTTAACCAATGCAAAAGCTGCGGTGTACGCGGTTGCTTTCATTCCGGCATTTATTCCCAAAGATGCATCTCTGGGTGCTGGAATCATCCTGCTGGGCGCTGCATGGGCAACAATTTCTATCCTGTGGAATATAGGACTGATCTGGACTGTGAAACGCTCCTCCATCTTCATTCAAAGGCCCAAGGTGCGTAGATCTCTTACCGCAATATCTGCTGTAGGAATTTTGGGTATAGCTATCGGGCTAGCTTTTTCCTAAAACTACTTGGTGAGTGATTCAATAAATGTCAAAGAGTTTTGGAAGATTAATTCTTGGTCATAATCCATGGTTGCAACATGGTAGCTATTTACTAATTCAATTCGTGTCTTATAGCTAGAACCAATTTCACTTAAAATTATCTCGGTATTGGTCACTGGCAATGTGTGATCCTCGACAGAGTGAAAGAGTTGAACAGGGATAGTTACATTCTTGAGATTGCGCCTAGTAACTCGCAACATCTTAAGCAGTTGATGAATACCCCTGGTCGGTAGAGCGTCATAGCCCCATTCGGTGATACCGGGGCGTTTAATGTCATCACCCACACTGGTGCGCATCTTCTGAAATCTGGATAAGAAAAAGGCTAACTCCGCTGGAACACCCTTTACATGGATCATCGGATTTACCAATACCAAACCAGTGATCGAATCATTGTGGGAGGCAGCTACATTTAAAATAGTTCCGCCACCCATTGATAGTCCGATTAAGAAGATTACATGGCAACTTGTTCGTAGTTGGTTTAACTCATACTCAACTTTGGATGGCCACTCTTGCCATTTGACCTTATTGAGATCTTCAGGGACAGTTCCATGTCCCGGAAGCAATGGAACACGAACTGTGTACCCCTTTGAATGCAGGAACTCTCCCCAAGGTCTCATCGATGCCGGAGAGCCGGTAAAACCATGCACAAGTAGAACTCCGATATGTGCATTTTCTCCTGAACCTGATGCCGCCCAATCCTGCAACCAGCCTGCAGGTGCGCCTGTGACAGCCATATGAAAAGAGTACGACCGATGCAATGTCAGAGCAATCACATACGATTAATCACATGTCTGAGGTCGCAGAGCGAGATCTTCATGAAACAACCTTTGCCGTCCTTGATCTTGAAACATCGGGTGGCTCTGTCCGATTGGGAGCGGGCATTACCGAGATTGGTGTAGTGAAGGTACGAGGAGGAAAAATCCTCGGTACCTTTGAAAGTTTTGTAGATCCTGGCCATCCTCTTCCACACTTCATTACTGAGTTGACTGGGATCACAGATGAGATGTTGATCTCGGCACCCTTTATCGATGAGATTCTTCCTTCCCTCTTTGAGTTTTTAGGAAGTTCTGAAGAAACGGTAGTAGTTGCACATAATTCTCCATTTGACCTGAGTTTTCTGAAAGCTGCATCTGTAACACATCAAATCCCCTGGCCCAATTATCAAACTATTGATACCGCTCGATTGGCTCGCGCAATTCTTGACAGAGATGAGATCATCAACTGCAAATTATCAACCTTGGCGCAGTTCTTTGGTGCAACTACATCACCTAGCCATCGGGCATTAGATGATGCAAAAGCAACGGTTGATGTTTTGCATGGCTTAATCGAAAGGTTGGCTGGCTTTGATATTTACAACTTTGAACAGATGCGCAACTTCCCATCTAAGAAGAGAAGATCTAAACGCCCAATCGCTGAGTAAGTTCAGCCCATTTCACAACCAGTTCGCTCGCTGCTCCACTGTCGATTGCACCCTCGGCCGCCGTGACTGCGGATGCAAATCTCTCATGTAATGAAGAGTTTAAATCTCCTTCATAGGCGGCTATCGCAGCTGCGGCGTTGAGCACACATGCATCGCGACAGGGGCCTTTCTCACCACTTAATATCTGACGGGTAATGCGCGCATTTTCTGCGCCATCCCCACCAGCTAAGGCCGAGGTAGGTGCTTGCGAAACTCCAAACTCTTGTGGATCGATCAACCCACTTGAAATCTCATCTGTGCCAATGCTCAAAACCGAGGTGGTCGTAGCAAGTGTAATCTCATCTAAGCCATCATCTCCACGAAATACAAAGCCATCGACCCCACGAGCTGCCAGCACCTGCGCCATCACTAGATGCATTCGCTCATTGGCAACACCTATTGCGGCGGCCTTTGGCTTAGCCGGATTGGCTAAAGGGCCCAAAATGTTAAAGACCGTTGGCGTTGCAAGCTCCTTACGAGCACTAGCGGCATACCTCATAGCGGGATGAAAGTTTGGAGCAAAGCAAAACCCAATGCCGAGTGTTGCAAAACTCTCTTCAACCGCCGCCCCATCGAGATTGATATTTATTCCTAAATTTTCTAACAGATCTGCAGAACCTGATTTTGAGGATGCGGCGCGATTACCATGTTTGATTACCTGTGCACCAGCGGCGGCGGCAATTATCGCCGCAGTTGTTGAGATATTGATGGTGTGTGCGCCATCTCCACCAGTTCCTACCGTGTCGACAGCGCGCTGTGAAATGGAGATTGGAGCGCAGTGTTGATACATCTGATCAACAAGTGCACCAACCTCTTCAGGGCTCTCACCCTTGTTTTTAAGAGCGATAAGAAAACCCTTGATAATGTCATTAGCGGCTTGGCCTGTGAGGATCTGATTCATGCACCATTGGACCCGATCAACATCTAGATCTAAGCCGGAAGTTATGATCGCTATGTTTTCATCCCACAGCGGTTTACTCATGAGAAAAGTTAAGCAGGAATAACGGCGGTCCCGCGTAGCAATTGTGCCGCGGTCTTGGCCAGTGTGAATGGATCGATGGGATGTACAACTGATGCCTCTGCAAGAGACCAGGCGGCAAGCCACTTATCCTCTTTACGGCCGGTGATCACAAGAATTGGAGGACAGTTGAAAACCTCGTCCTTGAGTTGTCGAGCCATACCCAAGCCACCCTCTTGCGCCGCTTCTCCATCGAGAATAAAGAGATCGGCACGAAAACCACCTGCAAGATTTTTAGAGTCAATATATGCACGTAGCGCTGGAGCTGTCGCAAATTGATGGATCTCATGCTCTGGCAGATCCTTAGCTGTTCGAACTCCCAAGGCGGAGATTATTGAGGCGCGAACTGAAGAGTCATCTGAGTACACAATGATCTGTTTTTTAACCTCGGCCATGGCGCCATTCTAATGAGTAAATCCCTGCGCCATCGCTCAACCCCTTCTCAGGTTTGGCCTATTTTGTAGTGATCCGTTTCACCTCAGGAGGAGCAAAAACAGGGGGCTAGGACACTCCCCCAGGCAGACGGCAAGGCTGTTTTCGGGAATAATCGGCCTCATGTCAAGCGCCGTAGCACATAACAAGATCACTCGTCCCAACGCAGTAGCTGTTGGCACCATCGTCTGGCTTGCTAGCGAGTTAATGTTTTTCGCTGCGCTCTTTGCAATGTACTTTACGATCCGCGCTGTCCAGGGTCCAACAATCTGGGCTGAGTCGACACAATTACTGAGCATTCCATTTGCAGCGGTTAATACAACAATCTTGGTTCTCTCCTCCGTTACCTGTCAATTTGGCGTATTTGCCGCAGAACGTTTTCAAAATTTTAGAACGGGAAAGTTGTACCAAGTAAATAAGTGGGGAATGCGGGAATGGTTTGCGACAACATTCTTAATGGGTTCATTCTTCATCGCAGGACAGGTTTATGAGTATGCGCTCTTGGTCTCTGAAGGTCTAGCACTTTCCACAAATGCATACAGCTCGGTTTTCTACATCACCACAGGTTTCCATGGTTTGCACGTAACAGGAGGTCTCATCGCCTTCTTGATTGTGATGATCCGTGTTTCTAAGGCTCGCAGATTTACACATCAGCAAGCAACAACTGCAATTGTAGTTTCGTATTACTGGCACTTCGTCGATGTTGTCTGGATCGCACTTTTTGCTGCGATTTACCTGATTAAGTAGTAAGGAATATAAGTGAAGCGTCTATCCCGCTACCGTCGCCACAAGGCGGTTGGTCCTGCGTTATTAATCTTTGCACTGCTTGGAATCGGCACAACATTTAGCGTGGCAAGTGCAACCACCGCTTCAGAGATAACCACAGCTGATCGATCTGCGCTCATCGAAGAGGGTCGACAGATCTTTTTAAAGGGTTGCTCCTCATGTCACGGCATCAACTCTGAAGGTGGCGCAATCGCTCCTTCACTTGTTGGTGTGGGCGCTGCATCGGTAGATTTCCAGGTTGGTACAGGTCGTATGCCGATGGCCGATATGAGCACACAAGCGATGCGTAAAGCCCCTCTGTATACCCCCGAAGAGACAGCGGCACTAGCTGCATATGTTGCATCCCTTGCTCCGGGACCAGAAATTCCAACGGAGGCACAGTTAAATTATGAGCGTGATGGAAGCCTTGCAGAGGGCGGTGAACTGTTTCGAACCAACTGCGCCATGTGTCACAACTTTGCAGGTCAAGGTGGCGCGCTCACTCAAGGTAAGTACGCACCTACCTTGATGGGCGTTGAACCAAAACACATTTATGAATCTATGGTGACCGGCCCACAATCTATGCCGGTCTTTAGTGACAAGACGATTACTCCTCAGGAAAAGTTGTCAATCATTAAATGGATTAAAGCGGCAGAAAAAGAACCAAATCTTGGCGGTGCATCACTTGGACGGGTAGGTCCCGTAACTGAAGGGTTACTCGCATGGACCCTTGGTTTGGGTCTGCTCATTGGTGTCGCTGTGTGGCTAGCGATGAAGGCGAGATAGATCTATGTCAAATGAGATTGAAGCGATAAAGGATCCAGGTCTTCCTGCGCACATTCATCGCAAAGCAGATCATGATCCAGTTGCGGCAAAGCGTGCAGAGCGTCAGGTAGCAATTCTCTTTGGAATCTCTTCATTAGGAACAGTTCTACTAATCGCATCTTTTTTTATTCCAGAAGATATCTTTATCTTTGTTCCTGTAATGGGAAGTCAAAACGCCCATCAACTAGGGCTGGGTCTTGGTATGGCGATCTCTTTATTCTTCATTGGCATGGGAGCGATCCATTGGGCCAAAACATTAATGCCTGACCAAGAGGTAATCGCTTACCGTCATGAGCTTCGATCTGAGGATGTAGATCGCAAAGAGTTTGTAGTCGCAGTTAAGGATGGCGTTGAGGCTTCAGGGATTGGTCGTCGCTCTGTAATCAAAAGATCTTTGGGCGCCGCTCTCGGTTTATCTGCGCTCTCCCCAATCCTTTTGCTACGAGATTTAGGTCCACTTCCGGGAAATGATTTGAAGGAGACCTCGTGGAAAGCGGGTACTTACCTGGTAACAGATCCGGGTGATCGCCGGATCCGCGCCTCTGATCTTGAGGTTGGCGCAGTTGCGCAGGTACTTCCTGAAAGTGATGATCCAGAGCATAGAAAGCTCAATGACATAGCCAAGGATGCGGTGCTTTTGATTCGTTTGCGACCAGAAGAGTTCAATCTCGATGCAGAGCGCCTGAGCTGGACACATGAAGGAATCATCGCCTTCTCAAAGATCTGTTCACATATGGGATGTGCCGTGGCCTTGTATGAACAGCAGACCAAGCACCTGCTGTGCCCTTGCCACCAATCAACCTTTGATGTCACAAGAGCTGCAAAGGTGATTTTTGGACCTGCGGCCAGACCACTTCCGCAGTTAAATATCTCAGTGGATGGTGAGGGTTTCCTCATCGCCCGCACTCCTTTCTCTGAACCAGTTGGACCTAGCTTTTGGGGGCGTATCTCATCATGACAACTGAACAACGAATTGGGCAGGTCGCTAACTATGTTGATGAGCGAACTGGCGCCGCTGCATGGATGAAGAAAAATCTTCAAAAGGTCTTCCCTGATCACTGGTCATTTCTGCTTGGTGAGGTTGCGCTCTACTCATTTGTTATTTTGCTACTTTCAGGTACATACCTGACATTTTGGTTTGATCCATCTGCACGCGAAGTTATTTATGAAGGAAGTTACGCACCCCTTGAAGGTGTGCAAATGTCTGCAGCGTACGCATCCACACTGCACATTTCCTTTGAGGTTCGTGGCGGATTGCTCATGCGACAGATTCACCACTGGGCCGCCTTGATCTTCATGGCATCGATCGTCGCCCATCTGATGCGCGTCTTCTTTACCGGCGCCTTCCGCAAACCTCGTGAGGGTAACTGGATCATTGGAATTGGTTTGTTAACTCTAGGAATCGTTGAAGGCTTCCTCGGATACTCGTTGCCAGATGATCTACTTTCAGGAACAGGAATTCGTATCGCAGAAGCGATTATTCAAGCCATACCGGTTGTTGGTTCATACCTTTCTTACTTTGCCTTTGGCGGAGCTTTCCCAGGAGAGGCGTTTATCCCCCGGATTTATATTGTGCATGTGCTTCTACTTCCTGGCGCCTTCCTGGCGCTTATCACCGCCCACTTAATGATGGTCTGGTACCAGAAGCACACACAATTTCCTGGCCCAGGTCGCACCGAAAAGAATGTTGTTGGATACCCATTGATGCCTGTTTACATGGCAAAGGCTGGCGGCTTCTTCTTCATCGTCTTTGGAGTGACCGCATTTATCTCAGCGGTGGCATCCATCAACCCAATCTGGCTCTACGGACCATATACACCCGGCCAAGTCACCGCAGGCTCCCAGCCAGATTGGTACATGGGTTGGCTCGATGGTTTAGTACGAATGGCACCTCCGTTAGAGACATACTTCTTCGGGTACACCATCTCATGGAATATTTTGATTCCAGGTCTGATCGTTCCGGGCATCCTGTTTACTGGAATGGCGCTCTATCCATTTATTGAGAGTTGGATAACTGGCGATAAGCGCGAACATCACTTGCTGGATCGTCCCCGTAACGCACCAAACCGCACAGCGCTAGGTGCCATGTCAATCACCTTTATGTTGGTTGCATTAATTAATGGTGGAAATGATCTGATTGCGACCAACTTTGATTTATCAATTAATCAAATTATGTGGGGCACACGTATTGGAATCATCGTTCTTCCTCCACTTGCCTTCATTATTACTAAACGTCTCTGCCTATCTCTGCAGAGAGCAGATCGCGAGCTAGTTCTGCATGGCCGCGAAACAGGTCGCCTACTTCGTTTACCTCACGGTGAGTTTGTTGAAGTTCATGAGCCAATCTCCCCTGAGAAGGCTTACTTACTTACCTCACATGAGCAGGCGCCAGCGTTGGCCCTTCCCGACGTTGATGGTCGCGGAGTGAAGCGTTCAGGTGCACTCCGCAATAAACTTCGTTCACGCATGAGCGTGGCACACTCTGAAGCAGTTCCTAAGGTATCTGCAGATGATCTCAAGGAGATCGAGCACCACTAACTCGGAGCGTCTAACTAGACCTACCCTTCGGCGATTGACTTTAATGCCACTAAGGATTTGGCCATCCACTTTGGATTATGCGCCATCGCTCCTGTTCGTTCCAGCCACCAGGTAGCAAAGGCTGGAATATCTCTTGCATCAAATGATTCGGTGACAACTGTTTGAGTTGCTGAGATGGAATTGAGTTCATAGGACCATCTCCACTTCATGAGATGGCACCAAGTAATCTTTTTATTCTCTTCAAAGGTGATAACTGTATTTTTGATTCTGTAGGGAAGCTTTATCTTCATCGACATCCCGAATTGAGCCCCGAGGAAGAGTCGATCAGGCCCTGAAAGAGAGCCTCGAACCGTTCCAGAGCCATCAAATCTCTTATGGTCGGCAGGGCTTGCTAACAGATCAAAGATTGTGCGGGCTGGTGCGTTAATAGTAATTCGAGCCGCTGTGGTAAGTGGAGAGTCAACCGGAAGAATCTCAGCCCGAGTATCGCTCATCAGTGAGCAGAAGCAATCTCAGGCTTCTCATACTGTGTAACCATTCCAATAATGGAGATCACAAGTGCGCCTAAACCAATTATTGAAAGCCACCAACCAATAATTAATCCAAGGGCAAAGGTACAGGCGCTCAGCGCTACTGGTAATGGCCACCATGAGTGCGGGCTATAAAAACCAAGCTCTCCCGCACCATCTGAAATCTCGGCGGTTAAATTATCCTCTGGAAGGGTTACGCCGATTCGCTTCTGAGTGAACCAAACATAAAACCCAATCATTCCAGCAAAACATGCAGCCAGAAGCATTCCGGCGATTCCTACCTCTTCGCCACCAATCTGCCAGTAGATCACAGTCATGATTACATAGAAGACGCTGAGTCCACCAGATAGTTTCCAGGATGCTTTCATGGTTTAACTGTGCCCCTCAGTCTTTACATGTGGGTGGTGAAGATCAAAAGCGGGACGCTCTGAAGAGATGCGTGGCATAGAAAGGAAGTTATGGCGCGGAGGTGGACATGATGTGGCCCATTCCAGTGAAGCTCCATAACCCCATGGATCATCGACCCCAACCATCGGTGCCTTACGTGAGATCCAAATATTGATTGCAAATGGAATCATGGAAAGGGCTAAGAGGAATGAGCCAACCGTTGAAACCGTATTCATAAAGGTAAATCCATCAGTTGGAAGGAAATCTGCATAGCGACGAGGGAAGCCCTTAATGCCCAACCAGTGCTGAATCAAAAATGTTAGGTGGAAGCCAAAGAAAAGAGTCCAGAAGTGGATCTTTCCAAGGGTCTCATTGAGCATCTTTCCGGTGAACTTAGGCCACCAGAAGTAAAAGCCTGCAAACATCGCAAATACCACTGTTCCAAAGAGAACGTAGTGGAAGTGCGCCACCACAAAGTAACTTGCAGAGACTGCAAAATCTAATGGCGGCGAGGCCAAGATAATTCCAGTGATTCCACCAAATAGGAATGTCACTAAAAAGCCCATAACCCATAACATTGGTGTTTCAAAGGTTACGTGACCACGCCACATTGTTCCAATCCAGTTGAAGAACTTCACACCAGTTGGAACTCCGATAAGAAATGTCATAAAGGAGAAGAAGGGCAATAGCACCTGTCCACTTGCAAACATGTGGTGAGCCCATACAGAAACTGAGAGAGCTGAGATCGCAATAGTTGCGGCAATCAGACCAAGGTAACCAAAGATTGGCTTACGGCTAAAGACGGGCAAGATCTCAGTTGCGATTCCAAAGAATGGTAGCGCCAAGATATACACCTCAGGGTGTCCGAAGAACCAGAACAAGTGTTGGAACAACATAACTCCACCATTGGCGGGATCAAAAAGATGTGTTCCGTAGAGGCGGTCCGACTCTAAACCAAGCAGCGCCGCAGCTAAAGGAGGAAATGCCAGCAGAACGAGGATCGCGGTCAGCAAAACATTCCAGGTAAAGATCGACATACGAAACATCGTCATTCCAGGTGCCCGCATTGTAAAGATGGTTGTAATGAAGTTAACGCCACCGAGAATTGTTCCAACACCACTAATAGCTAAGCCAACTAGCCAAAGATCTGAACCGATACCCGGTGAGTACTGTGCATTTGATAATGGAGCGTAGACAGTCCAACCAAATGAAGCGGCACCACCTGGTGATAAAAAACCACCAAATGCCATCAA